>CAZXJE010000402.1:0-2502 GCA_964640835.1 uncultured Eubacteriales bacterium | reverse complement strand
TTGAGGTCGAAGAGGCCTTGACGCAGGGGTATGCGCAATCGGGCTATCGGGGTGCCATGAGGAGCGCGGCGGATCTACTGGCAGCGCGCGCTCGCAAGACCTATGTGCTCTCTTTTGACGTTGCGGCGCTGTATTCGATAGCCGGAGAAAATGCCCAAGCCCTCGACTGGCTTGAAAAAGGTCTGGAGGAGCGCAGTCCGCACATGCCCTATGTCGATGCATACGTGGAGTTCGCGCCCTTGCGCTCCGACCCGCGCTTCCAGGACCTGCTGTGTAAGATGAACCTTCCGGTGGATGAGAAGGAATAGGAAGGATGCTGATCCAGGGATAGCTGAGGTTGAGGATGCGAGAGTGAGGTTGGCGGGGTTGAAGAATTAACAGGGGAAAACCTTAAAAAGTATAATTGCCAAAGATAATATTTCTTCTTGGCAATGTGGAAATAGCTAACTATCTGCTTGAGTCAGCTGTGAAGGATTTTATCTTTTATTTTATTTTGAGTGCGACAACCGCAAATTCCTTGGCTTCGGCGTCGAATGGAGAGCCAGCTACATCTGAATAAAGCTCCTCAATCGTAAACCCGCACTCCACAAACTCTCTCTCCAGAGCTTCGGAGCTGAAACACTGCAGCCAGTTATAGACAGTTCGTGTGTGTGCTTCTTCGATAAGCGTATACTTATCAAGGACTACCTTTTCTTCCTCATATTTGAACGTATTTAGAAATCCATAGTACTTATTTAACGACCAGAAACCATTAAGGAGGTTGGTCTCGTACGCTGCTGTCTCTTCTCGCTGTTCAAAGGTCTTTAGTGAATACACATCGAGGAGAACCGATCCGCCCGGCTCTAGGATTGTGTGGAACTTGCTCAGCATCTTTTTTCTCTGGGTGGGACTGAGGGCGCAGAAGTCGCACATAATCATCAGGAGGAGATGAAAGCGATCATCTGTTTCAAACTCCAGATAGTTCTGATTTACATAGTGAATTGATAGTTTCTCCCTAGTTGCGACCTCCTGCGCATACTGAATCGACCTTTTCGAGAAGTCTATCCCGGTCACATCCGCCTGCCTTTGAGCCAGTCTTGTTGCATACAATCCTGGGCCGCAGCCGAAGTCGGCAATTTTTGTCCCCGCTTGGACATTGAAGTGAGAAGAGATCCATTCAACTGAGCGTCTGATGAATTCCGCATTTCGGGAAGAAACATCAATGTTTCCGTTAAGGTGGAACGCAAGCATCTGCTCTGACGTATGCTCATCCGTCCACAGGTCACTTGCTGTATAGAACTCAAATGGCTTGGGACGTATGTTTATTTTTTCAAGCTCCTCAAACATTTCTTCTCCGATTTTTTTCTTCCAGAGAACGGTTTTCATCACTGTTGCCATACAGCTCAGCGTAATAGAAATTGTACGTCGTCAAAGGTTTCGGACAACTGCAATCGATTAGCCAAGCAACAGTTATCTTGAATCATACTACACCTAGTTGATTCCATTTGACAAGGACTCATACCCAAATCGTCGGCGCTGCTCTCAATACAGGGCGGCTTATCAGGATGCTGACCCAGAGATAGCTGAGGTGGATGATGCGAGGGAGCGGTTGACTAGGTTGCAGATAAAATAATCCTTTTATCTCACTTGTCTTTAATCATTGAGATGGTTTAATTGATGACATTCTTGATCTGCTCGACTTGAACGTCTACAGGATTGGTGGATAAATAGGCCTTAAAATGCTTCCTATAGAAATCGTGGTTGGCGTACCACAAATCATCCCTTTTGTATTATTTAAGTGTCCTTGCGGATTTTCATAACAAACGCACAATAACTCGCATTAGATTGCTATAAAAGCCATATTCGCACTAGTAAATCAGCAGCATAATATTTATACTAGTTGGCATCATCTTTTAAAGTGGAAAAAGAACAAAGGCAACGAAGATGAAATCAAAAAAGGATATCAAGAGGGAATACAAAGAAAGAGCGAAACCAGCTGGTGTCTTCCAGGTGAAGAATATTGTGAATGGCAAAGTGCTGCTTGGCAGTAGTCTGAACCTTGAAGGACCATTGAATGGTCAAAAGTTTATGCTAACAATTGGAGCGCATCGTAACAAAGTGCTTCAGCAGGAATGGAATGAATATGGTGCAGATAAGTTCATTTTCGAAATTTTGGAAGCAGTGAAGGTCAAGGATGATCCGAACTTCAATCTGAGCGATGAATTGATGCTGCTTGAGCAAATCTGGCTTGAGGAACTTCAACCCTTTGGCGAGCGAGGGTACAATACCGACACAAATATTCGACAGGCATAATGTGGGGAAGCTTAAACGCTCTCTTTGCAGAGGTGGAAGATGCCATGAGGCTGACTGGATACAAGGCCAATGATCCAATAGTTATGGCTTCCCGAAATTGAAAAAAGACGGCAAAACTGGTTTAATACTTCATTAGGGAAGACGATTGAGCGGGAAGGAAAAGGATATTATCAGTGAGAGAGAAAAATGCTGGCTGTTTTGAGGTTAATT
>CAZXJE010000401.1:0-2529 GCA_964640835.1 uncultured Eubacteriales bacterium | reverse complement strand
TTCATGGGCCACTTCCTCGCCGCTGCAGCAACCTCAACTCGTGAATAATCCAGGTAATTTAAAATTATGGTTGACAACTGCGCTAAAAGCACTTATATTATGCTGTTATTGAAAATGGTTATCATTTTCATTAATAGAGTATAAAATGCCGCGACCTCAGATATGGCAACACAGAAACAGAAGACAATTCTGCCGTTGGACAGGACCACGTGAGGCAATTCTTCAGCTTCTGAGCCAAACACCGAAACATATGAGCGCCAAAGAAATGTATGCAGCTATTCACAAACACTATCCAGGAATAGGATTGACGACAATCTACCGCACATTAGACCTTTTGACACGGATGGGACTCATTCATAAATTCTCCTTTGGCGATGGACACAACCGATATGAATTCATCTCCGATGAAAGGAAAAAACACCATCATCATCTCATCTGCACCAACTGCGGAAAAATTTTCGATTACAGAGAGTTTGAAGAGGAAGAGCTAGCACTGGTAAAAAAAACACAGGAGAGGCTAGCAAAAAAATACGATTTTCAAATAGAAGGGCATAACATCGAGTTTCTAGGACTTTGTAAAATATGTCAGAAATAAAAAATATAAAGCTAAGAAAATTCAGAAGAATAATTGCTATCAATCACTTTAATACTTAACCATGAATTTAAAATCCACAGAAAGGAGGTGATGTAGATGCCAAGAGGAGATCGCACAGGACCGATGGGTGCCGGCCCAAGGACCGGCCGTAACATGGGCTATTGTTCTGGATATTCAGCTCCGGGTTTTATGAATCCTGGAGCAGGATACGGATACGGCCGAGGCATGGGATACGGCAGGGGCTGGGGCCGTGGAATGGGCCTTGCAAGAGGAAGAGGCTGGGGCCGTTTTTGGGGCCAACCCTATCCAGCAGCCGAATTTTATCCACCGATACCAGGATTTCGCTCCCCCTATGATCCTTGGGGAGCTGCAGAAATTACTCCTGAACAGGAGCAAAACATTCTAAAATCCGAGGCAAAAATGCTCAAAGGTGAAATCGCTCAAATTGAAAAGCGAATCAAAGAACTCGAAGGAGAGAAGAAGTGAAAGTTGCCATCTCAACAGACATGGGTCATGTGTCAGCGCACTTTGGACGTTGTGCGTCCTACACGATCGTTGACATCGAAGAAGGGAAAGTCGTCAACAGGGAAGAAATCCCGAATCCAGGCCATCAGCCGGGATTTCTTCCCCAATACCTCTCTGACAGGGGAGTCCGCATCATCATTGCAGGAGGGATGGGGCCACGCGCTCAGGATTTATTTGCTCAGAAGAACATTGAAAGCCTGATCGGTGTTCAAGGCCCCATCGATGATGTCATCACCAAATTCATCGATCAAGAAATCGAAGCAGGTGAAGATATGTGCGGGCACAAGCACGGCGAGGTTGAATATGAGGGCCATCCCTCCCCCGGAGAACCTACAAATCAAAAAGAAGGCTCCAAAATATTTATCACGGCTCAAGGAAAAGACCTTGAAGCTGATATTGACCCTCGTTTCGGAAGAGCTGAGTATTTTCTCGTATTGGACCCTGAAACGATGCATTTTGAGGTCTTTGAAAATCCGAATAAAAACTCTGCCCAGGGCGTCGGACTCCAAAGTGCGCAATTTGCCGCAGAAAAAAACGCAAGTGTTGTCATCACAGGACAGTGCGGCCCGAATGCTGAAAGAGTCCTCAACTCTTCCGGGATCCGAATAATCACCGGAGCGGAGGGAAAAATTGAAGAGGCCATCCATCAATTCCTGAAGGAGGCCTCGTAATGGCCAAGGATGAGGCCCAGCTAAAGGTTGACAAAAATCTTGAACATATAAAGAACAGACTGCTTGTTTTTAGCGGTAAGGGCGGCGTCGGCAAAAGCACTGTGTCGGCAAATCTCTCCCTTGCCTTTGCCAGGAAGGGATTAAAAGTCGGGCTTTTGGATGTGGATATCCACGGTCCAAACTTGGCCAAAATGCTGGGTGTCGAAGACAAAAGATTGGACGTTTCCGCCGGTGGAATCCGCGCCGTAGATGTCAATGACAACCTGAAGCTGGTCTCAATGTCGTTTCTACTCCAGGATCCTAATACCCCTGTTATTTGGCGCGGCCCGATGAAGATGAAGGCCATACAGCAGTTTCTGAGCGAAGTGATGTGGGGAGAGCTGGACTGGCTGGTAATCGACTCTCCTCCTGGGACAGGAGACGAACCTCTGTCAATCGCTCAACTCATACCGGCAACGGGTGCGGTTGTGGTCACCACTCCTCAGGAGGTCTCCGTTATGGACTCTCGAAAAGCCATCCAGTTCGGCTGGAAACTCGGTCTCAAAATGTACGGAATCATCGAGAATATGAGCGGCATGGTGTGCCCCCACTGTGGACAGAAGATAGACGTCTTCAAAGAGGGAGGAGGAGAGAAAGCCGCGAAAGAGTTGCAAGTACCGTTCCTGGGAAGGATCCCTCTCGATCCTCAAATTGTCGCCTTGGGAGATGAAGGAAAATCTTTTATCGAAGCATTGCCCG
>CAZXJE010000400.1:0-2533 GCA_964640835.1 uncultured Eubacteriales bacterium | reverse complement strand
GAGCTGGTCCCCCTCGTCAAACTCGGTAATGAAGTTATGGTCTGCCAGCTCAATGAGGCAAAAGGAGTGGAGGTTCTCCAGCCCTTCACATCAGATGAAGGTGCCATCCGGACGGCCATTGCGAGTGCTACGGGCAATATGTGGAATCCCGGGCAGGATATTTTCTCAACAAAAATCGATGAATGGGCCCGAGTTAAAGATCCCTGGTATAAGAAGTGGGAGTCCACCAGAGGAGTTGTCTGGGAGCCGAAAAGTCTGGGAGACGATCCCCAGCTCATCTGGGATCTGCAAATGTCTTCATTTTTGGCAGAAGAAAGACTCCGGTTCGAAAAAACGATCGGGGGAATCTTTGCCACATGCGGGATGTTGGGTAGCCTTCCCGGGCGTAAATCTATATTGCTCATTAGCGGCGGAATCCCAGACCTCTCGCCAAGGCACATCATGCCCAGATTCGCCGAGGCCGAATATCACCCTGGAACCGCAGGTTTTAAACCCGATGCGGATACAGCCAATGCCATGCGCCAATCTTCTCTCGATACAGGGAACATGGCGGGAATACGCCTGTTCGATCCCTTCCAGCTTGAGGAGAAAAAGGAGTTCACTACAAGTGAAGAAGTCATGAGAGAACTGATCCGTTACGCCAATGCACACAATGTTTCGATCTATTCCTTGGATGCGGGTGTTTTTTCAAAATATCTGTTTCCTGGCACAGCTTCTGCAGCGAGCGTAGACGAAAGAGATGTGCAAATAAGGCGTTTCATAAGCAAGGAGAGGATCAAAAAGGTGCAGAACCTCAGCTGGCTATCCGAGGATACAGGTGCCGATGCCCTGAGAGGCGCTGGAAAATATGACCAGTTTCGTCAGGTAATGAGTTCTGATCTCACACATTATTACCAGTTGAGTTTTTATCCCAAGAGGAAAAAAAGCGACGACAAGTACCACAAAATAAGTGTCGGAGTAAAACGTGGGGGGATAGAGATCCGTCACAGAAAGGGATACACAGACTACTCCAAAGAAGGAGCCAACAGGTTAAAACTGATCACAGCCTTCTACAATCCTTCGCTGTATAAAGAATTGCCCATCGAGGCCACATTCATTCCTTTTGTGAGTGATTCCGGACAGTATGTCCCGTGGATGAGTATTGCTCTTCCAACGCAAGAATTATTTCTGGATAAAAACCTCATACAGGGAAAAAAGGAGTTCAACCTTCATGTATGGATCAGCGACACGCGGACAGGGGCAAAAGGCTTCGGTGGGACAATCGACCTCCCTATCAAGATCGACACTTCTTTTATGAACTATGCCCGGTCAGTGAGTCATGTGAATTTTCACTTCAAAGGACCAGAGCTGGCGTTCAAACCCTCCTTTTATCAGATCGTGTTTGCTCTTGCCGATCCAGAAACCGATGAAGTCGGCACTTGGGAATCTGCTCTGCCTCTCCCTGAATTTAAGGATTTTGAAGAGGGTGCTATCATCAATTGTGTACTGGGTTATGTGGTCCAGAATCCCAAAAAAGCAAAAAGCTCATTTGCCCTTTCAAAAAAAGACGGAAGCCTAGAGTTTGAGGAAATAAAATTCTTTCCTAAGATCATCGATAGTTACACACAAGAGGAATCACAGGCGGTTTTCTTGCAAGTTTTTTTGCCGCAAGGAAAACAAGACATCCACCCTGAAATTGCCATTGTGGGAGAGGATGAGATCCCCTATCCTGTCGAGGCCTCAGTTGCCGCAGAATCCTGGGATAATAAAATCAAGATCTGGACTGGCATTTTTCAAGTCGACCTTTCCATCGCCTTCCCAGGGGACAACAAGTTGATAATAGAATATCCGGGTGCAGAAGAAGACTCGCCGCTAAAACGCGAACTCAAAGTGACCGTCCTACAGGAATAAAACAGAAAACATAATTCTTTGACTCTTTGGATTTTAATTGTTATTCTTAAGTTGGTTTTTTAAAGGGGAAAACAATGGCTACGCAATACGCCCGTCTTTTGAGAATGCATCTTAAAATCGACAGGATAGATGCGGCCAAAAAAATTTTCGAAGAGAGTGTCATTCCTCTGTGTAAAAATCAGAAAGGTTTTCTAGGCGCCTATCTCCTGGTTGATCAGGAATCAGGAATTTGCATCCCCATCACGCTCTGGATATTTATCGTTCCACGCGATTATCTTCATAACAGCTAACCCAGCTAAGCTTGCAAATTGCACATCAAGAATGGGGGTGGAACTCACTCTAACTGTAAGGGAGTGATGGTATGATTCCTCGAATCCGATGATATTCATCTTGGTTTCATGATCCGGTGGCCAGCTCAATGAGTTCTCAGAGTTTGCAATGGGGCCGAATGGGATTATATCTATGGTTAGACTGTCTTTATAGAGAAGCCTTTGTGTTTCGTTGGTCGGGCTAAAGCTTTCCGTCGCAATTAGACCTTGTTTAAGCATTTCATAATGCTCCCAATCCGGCACATGTACACCAAAGTCGATGTCATAGGTTGCTCTGATAGTCTGGATTCCATAGCCATAAGAAAGGATCATAT
>CAZXJE010000399.1:0-2535 GCA_964640835.1 uncultured Eubacteriales bacterium | reverse complement strand
GAGTCGCTGTTAGCGACCATCCTGCCCTTTGGAGTTCGGACTTTCCTCCCCCTCTCCCTTCTGATGGGAAGAAGGAGCAACCACCTCGCCTACTCCAGCCTTTATTTTTATTCCATATTGCTCGAGCTTTTTATAAAGGTTACTCCGTGGTGTATCGATCTCCCTGGCTGTCTGCGAAATGTTCCAGTTGTTCATTTCGAGTTTAGAAAGAATAAACTCTTTTTCTGCGATGTCTCTGAATTCCTTTAAACTCTTAGCCTCACGGACATCTGGTAGAAAAACATCAACCTCACCTCTAATGTGCTCGGGTAAATCCTTCCTATCTATTATATCGTCCTCTGTCATGATTATCAATCGTTCCACGACATTCTTCAGCTCGCGCACGTTCCCCTTCCAGGAAAATTTTGTCAAGGCTTCGATGGCTGATTCCGAAAACTTTTTCACTTTAAAATTGTTCTCATCAGCAAAGACCATACAAAAGTAGTCGATCAATTGAGGAATATCCTCTTTCCTCTCACGCAATGCCGGAGAATAGAGAGGGACCACATTAAGACGAAAATAGAGGTCTTCCCTGAAATTTCCCTCTTCGATCTCTTTTTTCAAATCTTTATTCGTCGCGGCAATGACTCTCACATCCACTCTATTGATCTTGCTGGAGCCCACTTTTTGAACCTCTCCCTCCTCAAGGACTCGCAAGACTTTTGCCTGCGTCTTTAAGCTCATATCTCCTATCTCATCCAGAAAGATCGTGCCTCCATCCGCAATCTCGAATTTCCCCAATTTCTTCTCCGTGGCGCCGGTAAATGCCCCCTTCATATGTCCGAAAAGCTCACTCTCGATCAACTCTTCGGGAATGGCTGCACAGTTCACCTGCACAAACGCTTCTTTAGCGCGCAGACTGTGGCTGTGTATCGCACGTGCGATCAGCTCTTTACCCGTGCCGCTCTCTCCGATAACCAAGGCCGTGACGTTAGTCGGGGATGTTTTCAGGATCTCTTTCCAGAGTTGCTTAACCGAAGCATGGTCACCGATGAATTCTTGTCTCTTCTCTGCTTTCTTACGCAAATCCTGGCATTCCCGGATCAGTTTATTCTGGCTAAGCGCATTCCGAATGCTGAGAAGGACCCGCTCTCGATGAAGGGGTTTCTCGATAAAATCATAGGCGCCCAATTTGGTCGCCTCCACTGCTGTTTGGACTGTTCCATGACCGGATATCATGATGACCTCTGGCGAGTAAGGCTTTTTCTTGATCTCAGTAAGGACTTCCAGGCCATCTATACCTGGAAGTTTGATATCTAAGAAGATCAAATCAAGTCCGATCGTTTCTTCGACGATATCAAGAGCGTCCTCTCCGTCCGGGGCCTCTAAAAAAGTGTAGCCCTCATACTCCAAGATCATCTTGAGTGATTTTCTGATGTTCTCTTCATCATCGACAACTAAAATCTTCTCTTTGCGCTGCTTTGCCATGTAACTTTTTCCTCTCTTTAATATACATTTGGATGATATAACACCTTCCTTGAAAATTCAATCTTCGCCATACACCGATAAGCATCCGTAAAACCGTGCTGGCAGGAATCACATTGCGTTATTGACTGTTCTAATTGTGTGGTGGAGAAAACCGTGAGAAGGGCTGGACAGGTATGGTTCTCTCCTATGTAGGGTCCGTTCCCCGAACGGACCGTTTGGGAAACGGTCCCTACATTTGAATAGAGTCGCATTGCTTTCCCGTCGTTCGTTTTCGAAATCACCAATTGGAACACTCGGATCGTTATGCATTACGGTTTTGATGATGCTTCCCACATACCGAATCAATTTTCCCTCTGGGGATAAATGGGCCTCTCTTGTCAGAGTAAAGTGGATATTGTAAGATGAATTTGCTATGTGGAAGCATTTATCGATCCTGCTTTTTATTGCAGGCCTCATTTTACCCCATGCCTTTAGCCAAGAAAATTCACAAACAAAGTCTTTCAATCTAGAGAACGGTATGAAGGTCTTTCTCTACGAAAGGCATTCTATTCCCTTGATCAACTGTGCTTTTGCCTTCAATATCGGTTCCAAAGACGAATCCGAAGATACGAACGGTCTTGTGCATATCCTGGAGCACTACATCCTGTTTAGGGGGACCGAGTTTCGTACGGGTGAGGCGATCAGCCAGGAGATCAGAGAGCACGGCGCCTATGTCAATGCACACACAGAGTATGATCTTTCTGTGTTCGAGATCTCGCTACCATCGGAATATGCAGATTTTGCCCTGTCCAATCACAGGGAGATCCTTTTTAATCTCAAACTCACTCAAGAAGAACTGGATGAAGAAAAGGAAGTAATCCTTGAAGAGCTCAATCAGGTTTTTGACGACCCCATGAAGTATGCCACATCACTGGCATACCAAAACCTTTTTCCTAATCACCCCTATCAGAGACCGATATATGGCAGGCGTGAAGTCATAGAATCGGTGACGGTGGAAAAGATCGAAGGATTCTACAAAAAACATTTTGTGCCTTCTAACTGTGCTTTAGCTATCGTCGGTGATTTCGA
>CAZXJE010000398.1:0-2551 GCA_964640835.1 uncultured Eubacteriales bacterium | reverse complement strand
CCACACAATCTGATCACCTAACGCTTTTTTCTAGATTTCGCCTCATCATAGTACTCATTATTGCAATGAGCCGAAAAATCTTTCGCTGGTTTGTCAATTTTTTTTACACATGATGTTTATCTTCAGCATTTTTCTTGACTCACAATTCAACTAATCCCCTAAAAAAAGGCTTTTTTATCTAAACACATTGTGGCATATATATTGCAATAGTATAATTTTAGGGCGATGGATAAATCTATTATTGCGTTCACAAAAAAAAAGGTCGTTATATTCTTGGTATCACTGTCCATTTTGATTCTATACACCTATGGATACCAGGAGCAACAACAACAGCAGCTTCTTCCCCAAGAAAGACATGAAGTTAAGGTCCGTCTCATCCTTGTTGATGTGATCGTTACCAAGGGCGGCGAATTCGTGAAAGACCTCTCCAAAGAGGATTTTGAGCTCTATGAAGATGAAAAAAGAGTGCCCATAAACTCATTCGAACTCATAAGTTTTGACGAAAGAGAATTGACCATTCCCGATGAAATCAACCTACAAGAACAATCCCTCATTCCTAAAAAGAGGTTGGCTGTTGTGTTCGACAGCATCAATTCTTGGAATAGGGAGATGAAACACGGGAGCGAGCAAATTGTTGAAGACCTGGTGTCTATTGTTAAGCTCGGTCATGAGGTCATGGTCCTTCAGCTCAATCCCTCTAGAGGAGTTGAGATAATCCAGGCCTTTACCACAAACGAAGACCTCATCAGGAATTCTGTCGAAAGGGCCTCAGGAAGCATCTGGAAACTAGAGACTCATACCGAACCTTCCCGCGTCGAGCAAACTGAGACAGAGATCGAAACTGAAGCTCAGCCCGAAGCAGAAATCGATCCGAGTGAACGGACAGAGATCGAAAGCGCTCTCGACAGCACATACTTTGAGGATATGCAAAGAATAGATTTTATCCACAGAGAGAGGTTGAGGTTCGAAAAAACGATTGGAGGGCTCCTCGCAACATTCAACGTAATGAGGGGTTTTCCCGGAAGAAAGTATATTCTCCTTGTGAGTGCAGGAATTCCGGATCTGTCACCTCCGGACATGTTTCCCAACATCAGGAGCGGCATACCGGGCGCAGACATCGAGGATGCCTACATCAATAAAATCTGGGGGAAGATGGAGGACATCCGGGTGTTCGATCCCTTCAACATTTTAGACAAAAACACCTTCAAGAACGGCGAGGAAGTCCTCCGGGAGATCATCCAATTTGCCAACACCCAGAATATCTCCATCTATTCCTTCGACAGCAGTATTTTTGTGAAAAACATCTTTTCCGGAGCCTCTGCTGAATACTACCAACAGAACGAAATGGATCATCTCAGATCCCGCCAGGGAGATAAGGTCAGAAAAGTCCAGAACCTGAGGTGGTTATCCGAAGATACGGGGGCGGATGCATTACGTGGTGCGAATAAACTGAGTGCTTTCCAAAAAGTCATGGATACAGACTTGAATTACTATTATCAGTTGAGTTTTTATCCCCGTCGTGACATGGCGGATGACCAATACCACAAGATCAACGTCAAAGTGGAACGGGGTGGTGTGGATACACGCTTCAGAAAGGGCTACACGGACTACTCGGATAATGAGATGGACAAAATGGTTCTTGTGACCGCCTTTTACAATCCGGAATTCTTCAAAGATCTGCCTTTCAAAGGAGAGCTTATTCCCTTCATTTCCGAATCCGGGAAATATGAGCCCTGGATGAATATCGCACTTCCGGTAAAGGAGATATTCGAGGACCGGTTTGTCGAGTACGCCCCAAAACTCTTTCATCTTCACATCTGGCTTAAGGACAGGACCAGTGGTGAAAAGGGATTTGGCGGTAAGATCAACATCGGTTTGAATTTAAGCCGCAAGTTCATGGAATTCATCAAAAACATCGACTACCTCAGCTACCACTTCAAGGGGCCGGAGATCGAATTCCGGAATAAAGAATACCAGAGTGTGTTCGCTTTATTCGATCCTCAAACGAGTGAGGTGGGCACCTGGGACACAGACGTCCGTTTCCCATCGCTCGATGAGACAGAGGAACATATTCTCATAAACTGTGTTCTGGGAGACCTGACGGAAAATCCTGAAAAGGGAAAAAAGAGCTTCACCCTATCCAAAAAAGATGGGGGATTAATCTGTGGTGAGCATAAATTCTATCCTAAGGTGACAAACCAATTCGAAAGATGGGGGGAGGCATCCGTATTCGTACAGGCCCACTTCCCTGAGGCGAGAAAGACCATCCGGCCCGAATTCTTCTCCAGAGGGGAAGATATGCGGGTATTCCCCATAAAAGGAGAGTTGGTGATCGATTCATGGAATAAGAGGACTAAAATCTGGAGTGGGATCTACCAACTCGATTTCAGCTCCTGTTCTCTCGGCGACAATTCGCTCTTCGTTGAATTTGCTGAATCAGGAGATGGATCTGAGCCGTATATGAGCAGAGAGCTCAAAATGACAATCATCCGCTGAGATGGATTATTCATAAAAGCTGCTGACAAATTTATATTCAAAAGAACTCTTAATA
>CAZXJE010000397.1:0-2576 GCA_964640835.1 uncultured Eubacteriales bacterium | reverse complement strand
GTCCCTGCGTCCTTTAACTGCGCAAGGTAGTCCAGGGCCTTCTTTGACACATCCGAAAAGTCGGTTGGATACAGTATCTTCTCAAACATGTTGGCCTCCTTTCCTCATCGCTTTTGAATTGCCGTTATTGTTTAGAATTTCCTTTTTTAGAGCGGCGAAGCCTCGTTATATAAAATCGCCAAGCGATTTGATGACTTGAACGCATGATACCTCATTTTTTCAACCGTGGAAATATACCATGATACACCATTGGCGACAGAACTCGTTGATCGCAAGGAGTTAGATCTCCCGGGAGAATAGGCCGTTCCACGACGTGAAACTCGACAATCCTTATCTTTCCCTCATGATAGAGATGTAGACGGACCTTATCACCAACCTTCAATGATTGAACGAATTTTGTATATTTTTCGGGGTCATTGAGGGGCTGTCCGTTAGCAGCAGTGACAATATCACCTCCGAGCAGAAACTCTTCTCCGGCAATCCTGATAGGTAACACACCCCCTTGTATTCCCGCCTTCTCTGCCGGACTCCCCGGCTCAACCGTCTCTACCAGAAATCCATCGACCACAATAGGGATGTTAAAAATTCCACCGAGTTCCTTGCTCACGAGCTTGCCAGCAGTCCCAAGCCAGGGACGGATCATGCGGCCGTGTTTGACTAGCTGAGGCACCACCTGCTTGGCAATATTAATGGGTATGGCAAAGCCGATATTTTCTACACCCATAAGGGTTGCAGTATTTATGCCGATGACCTCTCCACACAGGTTCAGCAGTGGTCCGCCTGAGTTTCCTGGGTTGATGGCCGCGTCAGTCTGTATCAGGGGAACCGTCATGCTCATAGGGGACGATGGGAGGATCCTGTTAATGCCCGATATAATTCCACGGGTGATAGTCTGCTCAAGGCCGAGGGGGTTGCCAATGGCCACCACCTCCTCACCCACCTTTATCGCATCCGAGTCAGCCAGTTTTGCGATAGGATACCCTTTGGGAAGGGATGGAGCGCGAAGAACCGCAATATCCAGGATCGGATCCGCTCCCAGAAGCTGAGCTGGCGCAGTGTCGCCATTGTCGAGGGTCACACTGACTGCTCTGCTTCCGAATACCACATGTGAATTCGTCAAGACAAGGCCATCTTCGCTAATGATAAAGCCCGAGCCAATGGAGGAGCCTACCCGGTTGGTCACCCTGAACGGATCTATGGTAACAGTTGAGATAAACACAACTGAAGGCGAGACACGTTTGAACAGTTCCGGGATTGGTAGATCACATTTAGACCCTGCTGTGGCGTAAGATAAAGCAGACATGGCCACAGAAATTAGAACAATAAGAAAAATGAGCAATCTTTTCATGTCAAAACCTCCTTCTATCAAAAAATTTGGTGTTTGAGATGAGCCAGTGAATCTCCCCACCCACAGGGCAGGGCATTCTGGCATTTTTATCCAGCTCGAGTCGATTCCAATCTCGACACCCAAGAGCGAAAGCTAGCTTCACTTCGTTGAGCAAGGAATGCAATGAGGCCGTAGATCGGTGACTAAACTATTTCCTGTTGCTTTAATGAGTCAGTGCCAATTTCCTCTGATCTTGATTTTTCTCTCCCTCCAGCTAAAGCCCTTTCCGCTCAAACCAGCGAAAGAGTACAAATCCTCCAATAATGAATAGAGGAATGATGAACCAATGATTCACCCCGAGTACCTGGGGCAGCGTAATCTTCCCCAGATCTCCCCACGTTAAAACAGTCTTTTTCAGTCCAGGGTATGCCTCGGCGTACAGGGCTGCGCCAACGAGCATTCCCAGAATTCCCCAAATTGCGTCCCAGCGGCCCTCACCGAATGCTCCGGCCGAGGTCGCTGGGCAGTAGCCCAAGAACCCCCAGCCAATCCCAAAGATCAAACCACCCAGAATGGTGCCTCCCAGTACAGTCGCCTTTATTGAGAGTTTGACCAGACCCAGATCCTTAAGCAGATACGTTCCCACCATCGCAACCAATATGGTTGAAAGCATAAACTTAACGATGGTCATATCCATCAAACGGAGAGCACCAAGTTGCTTGTCATAGCGAATTACGCGGGCTTTCTGTAACAAGAAGCCAAAGAGAATGCCGGTGATAAGGCCATAGATGAGCATTTTCATTTCTCCTCACCTCCTCCATATAACAGGCGAGCTATGAGCATACCGCCAATGAAAAAACAGATTAAAGCAATATAACCACTCACCGCCAGCTGAAGCGAACCGCTCAGCCCATGCCCGCTCGGTCACCCATCTGCCAGGCGAGCCCCGAACATGGCTATTATCCCACCGACAAACGCGACAATGCCCCGTTTGACCCTGCTCGGGCCAAAGCGCTTTTCCCACATATCCGGGATGGGCTTCCATTGAAATGTGCGAGAGCTTGTCGATGCGATCAGCGATCCAATGAACACCCCCACCACGAACATCCACTGCCAGTCGATTTTGGGCACCTCTTTCACGAAATACGCCATCTGAGCTACCCGCTCAGCACCGACAAGCCTCTCAATTATGCCGGCTGATCTGACAAACATGGTTGATGCGCCAAAAAACTTTCCCGCAATCCAGACC
>CAZXJE010000396.1:2077-2587 GCA_964640835.1 uncultured Eubacteriales bacterium | reverse complement strand
TCGGCTATCTCGGCTTCGTACTGGCGGCACTCGCAGGTATCTCTTATCTCGGCGTCGATTTCTCCAATCTCGCTATCATTGCCGGCGCACTCTCTGTGGGTATCGGATTTGGCCTACAGAGCATCTTTAACAACTTCGTGTCCGGTCTCATCCTTCTTGCCGAACGTCCGATCAAAATTGGTGATTACATCCAAGTCGGCAACCAGGAGGGCACTGTCAAAAAGATCAGCGTGCGGTCGACGGAGATAGAGACGATCCATAGACAATCTGTAATCGTTCCCAATGCGACGCTCATCACCGATCCGGTAAGCAACTGGATGCATGTCGACAAGAGCTGCCGGGTCGATATCGCAGTAGGTGTCGACTACGACACAGATGTGGAGATGCTGCGATCAACGTTGCTCAACGTCGCGCGAACTCACCGCGGCGTACTGAGACATCCGCCACCTGTCGTAATCTTCGCTGGTTTTGGAGAAAGCTCACTTGATTTCGAATTGCGTGTCTACCTCC
>CAZXJE010000396.1:0-2067 GCA_964640835.1 uncultured Eubacteriales bacterium | reverse complement strand
CGCGAGCGGATCGTTACGAGCAGCAATCTCAGGTTCGCCATACTAGCGGCCTTGCGGGACGCCAACATAAGCATCCCATTCCCTCAGCGCGACGTGCACATCAGGGCTGGGCACGCGCCGCAAGAAGAAGTCTAGTGTCGCTGGCCGCCGATGGCCTCAAGAGATCCGCGTCGCGCGACTGGTCAGCTTTTGATGCTGTGGACGGCTCCTCCACCGGCATCCAGGTGCCACACTGTGATTGCTGTTGAAGCGATCACAATTGAGAGGAGCCATCCATGCAAGAGATTACAACAATTGGTTTAGATATCGCCAAGTCGGTTTTTCAAGTTCACGGGATTGATGCGTCCGGCGCGGTGATCGTCCGTCGGCAACTGAGGCGTTCTCAGGTCTTGCCCTTCTTTCGCAAGCTGCCGGGGTGCGTCATCGGTATTGAGGCCTGTGCGACTGCGCATCACTGGGGCCGGGAACTTGTGACGCTTGGCCATGAGGTCAAGCTGATGCCGCCGCGATATGTGAAGCCCTACGTGAAGCGCAACAAGAACGATGCTGCCGATGCTGAAGCCATCTGTGAAGCGGTTCAGCGCCCCACGATGCGCTTTGTGCCGATCAAGAGCCCTGAGCAGCAATCGGTATTGATGCTGCACCGGACCCGACAATTGTTTGTTCGCCAGCGTACGATGCTGATCAACGCGATCCGGGCGCATCTGGCCGAGTTCGGTATTGTTGCTGGTATTGGCCGCAACGGCGTCGAGAAATTGTTGGAGCTCATCACCAGGGGCGAGGATGAGCGCATACCACCAGCAGCCCACGCATGCCTGATGGCCCTGGCGGCACAGCTTGCAATGGTGAAGCGCCAGATCCTGGAAGCCGATCGGCGGGTGCTTGCATGGCACCGGACCAGCAAGACCAGCAAACGGCTTGAAGCGATCCCCGGTGTTGGTCCGTTGATCGCCACAGCCCTTGTTGCCAGTATCCCTGATCCAAATGTCTTCCGTTCAGGTCGTGACTTGAGTGCTTGGATAGGGCTAGTGCCGAAACAGAACTCGACCGGCGGCAAGGAACGCCTCGGCTCTATCTCAAAGGCAGGCAATCGATATCTGCGCTCGTTACTGGTCGTTGGCGCCCTGTCGGTCATCAGACGAGCCAAACAGTTGGGCTACACACGCCATCCCTGGCTCGTCAGGCTCATGGAGCGCCGGTCGGTCAAGATCGCCGCTATCGCCCTGGCCAACAAAATAGCGCGCATAGCCTGGGCGATGATGGCCCGCAATGAGAGCTATCGAACACCGCTGCCGGCATCAGCATAAGGCAGCAGCACGAACACGCGGGGAACGGCTTCCCGTGCAACGAGGTTGGAAAGGGCAATGATCGCATAACGCACCCAAGCCAGTCGGCCCACGGACCGGGACAACCCACAAGTGCCAGAGCGCCACTTGAAGCGCGTGCTTTTGACCGGGACCCGATCTGCGGAGAGCATTATGGCCAGCGGCCATGAACAGTGCCGCATCAACAGGCCGAACGGCTTTGTCACGTTATCGGCGTTCAGTCGCTGTGAATGTAGCGGGCAACAGGCGTCATGCGGCGGCGGACGCCCCGGCCCAAGTGCGGAATGAACCGGCGCGAAGCTCCTTGAAATGCGGCCGGCGCAGCAGATGACGTTGATGGGTGAATGCGTTGAATGTTGCGGCATGGATGGCAAGGAAACATTGGGCTGAGCCGGGTGATTTGAACCGCTGCAGTTTTCGTTCTCGGCGTCGTATCGGCTGATGGGAGTTCTCCGCCCTATTGTCTGCTCGCAAGCCCCGATCATGCTCAGCCGTTAGCCCGATCGCGCGGACCGCTGCCGCATAGGATCGCAGCCGGTCGGTCACAACTCGGCTCGGCGCAAAGCCCTGCTTCTTAAGCAATTTCACCATTAGTTTCTTTGCGGCATGTGCGTTTCGTCTGCGCTGGACTAAGGAAATCCAGCAGCTCACCCTCGTTGTCGACCGCACGCCAAAGCCAGTATTTATCGCCGCGGATTGAGATCACCATTTCATCAAGGTGCCAATGATCGCTCGGTCGCGG
>CAZXJE010000395.1:0-2632 GCA_964640835.1 uncultured Eubacteriales bacterium | reverse complement strand
CATTTGATGTAAGGTTCGTTCCCCAGACGGACATCAACAAGTCAAATCTAGACCATCTTAGTAAAATTTGTTATATTTGAATTGTGTTGAATAAATTCATCATCCATCTTAAAAAGCCAAACCTAAAAAAGTTCAAGCTCAAAAAACTCAGTCTGAAAAATATCTCCCAAAAACGATATTTCAAGAAAGTTGTATGGATTTTATGTGTGCTTTTTCTCTTAGCCATGGGCGTAATAGTCGGCAGCTATAAGGCGATCCTTCAGAATCTTCCCTCTATCTCCGATTTAGAAGAATTTGAGCCGAATATCATTACATATATCTATGCGGATGATGGAGAGGTCATCGGGGAATATGCGATCGAAAAGCGGATAGAGGTAGCCCATGAAGATATCCCTGAGATATTGATCAATGCCATTGTTGCTACAGAAGACCCCAGGTTTTATAGCCACAAAGGGATCGATTTTTTTGGCATGCTGCGGGCGCTGAAGGAAGACATCAAGCTCATCCTGACTCCCAGGAGACTTCAAGGAGGGAGCACGATCAGTCAACAGCTTGCCAGAGAGCTGTTTCTCCATCGCCGACAAACCATCCGTCGGAAACTTAAGGAAGTTTTACTTGCACTCAAGATCGAACAGAACTATTCAAAACAAGAGATCCTCACCCTGTACTGCAATCAGTTTAACCTGGGTCATGGCGCCTACGGAGTCGAAGCAGCTTCACGACTATATTTTGGAAAGCCGATCTCTGAACTGACGTTGGAGGAAGCCGCTCTGATCACAGGGATCTTCCGAGGGCCGAGTCTTTACTCACCGTACCGAAATCCAGAAGGCACGTTGCGTCGTCGCAACCATGTGATCAACAGGTTAGTGGAAGAAGACTACATCACACAAGAACAGGGAGCGGTGGCCAGACAAACATCTATGAGTGTTCTTCCTCAGTACCGCAATGTTTCTGGATTCGCTGCATATTTCAAGGAGGAAGTCCGAAAATATTTGGAGCAGAATTATGGTGCTGATGCCCTCTACACAAATGGATTGCAAGTATATACTACACTGAATAAAGAATACCAGAGATATGCAGAGGATGCTCTGGTCAAACACCTCCATGTTCTGGATAAAAGGCAAGGGTGGAGGAAGGATAAAATCAATCTCCTTGAAATTGGAGTTGAAAATCTTGAGGAGCTGTCAGAACCTCTCAAGGATCCCGGATCCAATGAAACCTTGCTCAAAAACTGGCGTAAGTTTTCCCTGGAAATCGGCCAGATCATAGAAGCCGTTGTTCTTTCTGTGGAAAGAGGAAGTGCCACGGTCAAAGTCAAAGATTACACGGGGAAAATAACTAACAAAGATATCGGCTGGACCAAATCCAACAACCTCAAGACACTCATAAAGAGTGGAGATGTCATCCATGTCAAATTGGACAGCATAGATGAAGAAAAAAAAGAGATCGCTGCTTCCCTTGAACAGGAGCCTGTTTTGGAGGGAGCCTTCCTGGCTATAGATCCCCACACCGGACAGATCAAAGCGATGGTAGGGGGATATTCATTCGATCGGCTCAAATTTAATCAAGCCACTCAAGCCCTCAGGCAGTCTGGTTCGGTCATCAAACCCTTTCTCTATACGGCTGCTCTTGAAAACGGCTACACCCCTGCGACCGTGATCGTGGATGAGCCCACAGATTTTGAGGACCAGTGGTCGGGAGATGTATGGTCGCCACCTAATTATGATCTTAAATACAAGGGGGCTGTAACTTTGCGCTGGGGCCTGGAAGAATCCAGAAACATCATTACTGCAAAGATATTGAATTATATCTCCCCACAACTAGGTGTTGACTACTGTAAAAAGTTCGGCATTACATCGACCATTTATCCCTATCCCTCCCTGGCATTGGGGGCCTTCGAAGTGAGGCTCATCGAGCTCGTCTCAGCGTTTTCGACTTTTCCGAACAAAGGTATACGAATCCCTCCCTACTTTATCATCCGCATCGAAGATAAGGAAGGAAATGTGTTAGAGGAAGCCCCGGTAGAGTCAGATGAAGTTCTTTCTCCTCAGATTGCCTACATGATGACCAATTTGCTCCAGGGAGTTATACAGCGTGGAACAGGCCAGGCGGCGAAATGGCTGAAAAAGCCGTTGGCTGGAAAAACAGGAACAACGGATGATTTTTCAGACGCTTGGTTTATGGGCTTTTCTCCCTCACTCTGTGCGGGTGTGTGGGTAGGGCACAAAGAGGGAAGAATCCCCATCGGAGATAGGCAGGCAGGTTCTGTGGCGGCATTACCCATCTGGATGAATTTTTTCCAAAGGATCATCGAGGAGGAAGAGAAAATCGCCGAAGAAAACGGTGATAAGTTTGAGCCTGAGGAAGAATTTGAAGTTCCTCCCAATCTTTCCTTTGTGGAGATAGACCGTAAGACGGGTTTGCTCTCAACACCCTTTTGCCTTTTCCCCTTTAGAGAAGTTTTCATTCCCGGCACAGAACCCAATCGGTTCTGTTCCCATGAGGATCATATGTTGAGCCTCGATTACTACGAAATCCTCAAGAAAAAAGACACAACTGGAAACTAACCTGAATTATTCATAAAAAATGTCGATACTTATCATTACTGACCCAATATCAGAATGTTACATTG
>CAZXJE010000394.1:0-2636 GCA_964640835.1 uncultured Eubacteriales bacterium | reverse complement strand
GAGCTACAACGAAGCCGATGCTGTGAGATCGGTTCGCCCGAAGGGTAAAAGATGCCAATAATATAAATTAGAGTTTATCAAAGTAGTAATAGTATTGGCAGCTTTTATGAATAATTCAATTAGGAGGAAAAGTTGGAAGAACTGCAAGCAAAAGCCCTAAAGCTCTCAGAACTTATAGATTACCAGGAAGGTTCTGTAGTCAGTCGAGAAATCATTGCCAAAAAAACCGGGACAGTGACACTTTTTGCCTTTGACTTGGGCCAAGGTTTGTCCGAACATACTGCACCTTTTGATGCAACGGTATTTTGTTTGGAAGGAGAGGTGGTGGTCACAATCTCGGGTAAGCCCATTCTGGTTAAAAAAGACGAAATGGTCATCATGCCCGCTGACCAACCCCATTCCCTCAAAGCCAACTCCAAATTCAAGATGCTGCTCATTATGATCCGTACTTGACCTGAATAAGGATTTTTAAATTGTCGACGAACCGTTTGATCCAGGAAAAAAGCCCTTACCTTCTCCAGCATGCATTGAATCCCGTCGATTGGTATCCCTGGGGTGAGGAAGCCTTTAAAAAAGCGAAAAAAGAAGACCGGCCCATTTTTCTCTCCATAGGATATTCCACTTGTCATTGGTGTCATGTTATGGAACATGAGTCCTTCGAAGACGAAGAAGTGGCCCGGCTTATGAACGAAAACTTTATCTCGATCAAAGTGGACCGGGAAGAGCGGCCGGACATCGACAACGTGTACATGAAAATCTGCCAGATGATCACTGGAAGAGGCGGATGGCCCCTAACAATCATCATGACACCCGATAAAAAGCCTTTTTTTGCGGGCACCTATCTCCCCAAACAGCGCCGGTTCAATCAGATCGGGATGATGGACCTCGTTCCACGTATCGGAGAACTCTGGAACACACAGAGGCGTGATTTGCTTGCATCTGCAGAGAAGATCGTCCTTGCGCTCGGCCAGCAATCTTTTCAACCCAGCGGCGAGAGCCTGAATGAATCTGTGTTGAACTCCGCATTTCAGCAATTGGTACAAGGCTTTGACGCTCATTATGGAGGATTCAGTCAAGCGCCCAAATTCCCCACTCCCCACAACATATCGTTCTTGCTTCGCTATTGGAAACGGACGGGGAATGATTCCGCACTCCACATGGTAGATAAAACGCTCCAAACAATGCGATGGGGAGGAATATTTGACCATCTTGGATATGGATTCCACCGTTATTCCACAGATGAGCGCTGGCTTCTCCCCCACTTCGAAAAAATGCTTTACGATCAAGCTCTCCTAGCTATCGCATACACAGAGACCTATCTAGCGACAAAAAATCAAGTCTACAGGAAAACGGCTGAGGAGATTTTCGACTATGTTTTACGTGACATGACATCCCCCGACGGTGCTTTCTACTCTGCTGAGGATGCGGACAGCGAGGGCGAGGAGGGGAAATTTTACACGTGGCAGTGGGAAGAATTACAGAGACATCTTGAGACAGAGGACCTCAAATTTATGTCTAAGGTGTTTAATATTCAAGAGAATGGAAATTTTTCAGAGGAAGTGACCGGAACCAAGACCAGAGCGAATATCCTCCATCTCACACGAACGATGGATGAATTAGCGGAAGGACTAGGAATGGACATGAAGGATTTCGAGGCCAGGCTGGAGAATCTCCGGAAAAAGTTGTTTGGAGTCAGAGAAAAACGGGAACGCCCGCTCAGAGATGATAAGATCCTAACCGATTGGAATGGGCTGATGATCGCTGCCCTCACCAAGGCTGCTCGGGCCTTTAACAGGCAGGATTATACAGAGACTGCGGAAAAGGCTTCGGATTTTATATTCCACAACATGAGACAAAAGGATGGAAAATTATTACACAGGCACAGGGAGGGAGAATCCAAGATCTGTGCATATGCCGATGATTATGCTTTTTTGATCTGGGGACAGATAGAACTGTATGAGACTTCTTTTCAAGAAAGACACCTACGCAGAGCGCTCGACCTGAATGACACCTTCATCCGCCATTTTTGGGACGAAAAAAATGGCGCTTTTTTCTTTACTGCAGACTCAAGTGACACTCTTTTCATCCGGCAGAAGGAGAGTTATGACGGGGCGACACCTTCGAGTAACTCGGTGGCAATGATGAACTTGCTCCGCCTCAGCCGGATGACAGGGCGATCGGAATTTGAGGAAAAAGCGGCACGGATATGGGATCCTTTTTCAAGAAGTGTCAACACCCATCCATCCGCATACACACAGATGTTGTGTGCGATCGATTTTGCGCTGGGGCCCTCATATGAGATAGTCATCGCCGGATCGCCAGGAGCTGAGGATACACAAAAAATTGTCCGGACTATCCAGGAGGAATTTGTCCCCAACACAGTCGTGCTCTTTGTGCCCACAGATAAAGATAATCCGGCGATCTTTCAATTGGCGCCCTTCACACGGCAGCAACGGATACCAAAGGGGCGTGCCGCCGCCTATGTCTGCTCCAACTTCACCTGTAAACAACCTACATCTGATCCTGTGCAATTGCTCCATTTTCTCGACATCAAATAAAGAACCTCATATTTGTGATGTCTTAGAAAGCATCCCCAAATGCGTGATGGCTTGAATTCATATTACGCTATTAAGTGG
>CAZXJE010000393.1:0-2675 GCA_964640835.1 uncultured Eubacteriales bacterium | reverse complement strand
GGGATAGCTGAGGTGGATGATGCAAGGGATAGGTTGGCGGGGTTGAAGAACTAATAATCCGTGTGTCGCAGGTTCGAGTCCGGCCAGGGCGAGTTAAAGCCTCATTAGACGGATAAAGGGGAGAGAAATTCTCATTTTATAGCAACGTATGATTCGTTTTAAGATTATTAGCTCTTATGAAAGTACTTAGTCTTTTATTGTCTATTTCTTAGAGGTTTTACTGGGGAAAAATTAAATGCAAAAAAACGGAATCCTAGAATATCACGCTTATTGAGCTCGTTTGGAGTGCATAACCGAGGGCTGGTTCCTCGAACACGCCTTCGATGACCTTGAGCTGTCTCAAGTATTTTATCAGCGCTGTATCTACTCTTTCACTCGTTTCTCTAAGAGGAATGTTTCGAGCAAACGGGATTGCGGCGAGGAGAGCTTCGTCGGTGAGAACGGTGTAAAATTTGTTCCTATCAAACTCACGGGAGCCAATTTTTAAGATTGAAACATCATTCTCGGTTTTTTGATAACTGATGCCTGATGTCATCACATTCTGTTGAGCCAAAATATCTTGAAGTTGGCCTCCTGTTATCGTGAGATCAAAGATACGGCTTCGCCATTTGTGAATGCGGCAGATTCTCTCCAAGGTCACATTCCCCGGCAGGATGCCATCATGGATGGCTGGGCGGAAGAGCAAAGCTGCATCCGCATCAAGTATTGTGTGTATAGCGCGGACCATGAGATTGCCCATCGGATTCGGTCCTTCAGAGGGATTCTCAAGCCTCACCTTCGATGTACAGATGACTTCAGAGAGAGGTTCGGAATAGCGCTTTATGAGCGAGTGGATATCCCTATCTTCCTTCACATTCTGGTCGACGGGTAGGAGTTTTCCATTAATTTTTTGGATTTGATATTTTCCTGCAGAATCCTTTTTTAAATGCACATCCAGTCTGCCCAGCGCCAGACCGAAGGTGCCGGCTTGAGTAATGACAATTCCCTCTTTCCCATCCGGCTTAGGTACTCGCTTTGGTGTGTCGAGAAAATGATGGCTATGTCCGCCTATGATGATATCAAGTTCGGGGAGCTCCTTCGCAAGACGCATATCTTGTTCGAGTCCGAGATGTGTGAGAGCAATGACGATGTCTGTGTTTTTTCGCAGATATGGCAGGAACTGCCGGGCTGTGGACACGGGGTCTTCTGTTTCCAAAGACCAAGCCGAAGGGTGCTCTTTCCAGGTATGGCCTAATCCCAATATGCCGATTTTTACACCCGCGATCTCCTCGATAACATAAGCTGGGAATAGTCGCTCGCCATTGTTCTTATAAACAACGTTCGCCAGCACTGTGGGGAATTGAACGAGAGCTGTAAGTTCAAGGAGGTTGTGTATACCGGTGTAAAACTCGCCATTGCCCGGAGTTAAAACATCGTAGCCGATAGTGTCCATAACCAGCATGTTTACCTTGCCCGCATAATAGACAGTCAACGGATCGCCTCTGGAGAATATGTCTCCGGCATGAAAAAGCAGAGTTCTCTCTTCATTTTCTTCACGTATGCTTTTTATCAGAGTGGCCATACGTGCGATGCCTCCGACATTTTTCTTATCCCCCATGTCAAAAGGCTCAAAATGGCCGTGTGTGTCATTGACATGAAGAAAAACCAAACTTATCGAGTCACTCCGGGAATCCTTGCTTTGTGCGTTCAAAGTTTGAAAAAGGGCAAAAAGACCAAGAAGAAAAAGCAGGGAGATTCTATGTCTCATTTCCTCTCTTTGATAAAACATTATCATTTAATTCCATATTCACAATATCATACAAAAATATAATTAATTCTGTTATTCCCTATTTTGTAATGCATATAATATGCCAATATTAACTCCTGGGATTTTCGAATGCGTATAAAACACTATATGTCCATTCTTGAACAAATTATGTACGCATCTGAACAGAAATAAATATTCCGCATATCAACTCTGTGACAGAGAATAGTCCGGATTCCGGTGATTTTAATCCAATCTTAACCTGGTGTTTTGCATAAAAAAGCAGATCCCAAGCAATTTTGGGATAAATACGTCTGTTGAGCCGAAATGTTGTGGTAGTAGCAGAGACCCAAAACTGTGGCTCACCCCCACTAAAAATATTTAGAAACTACCTTAAATATCCAATAGTTTTTAAATTCTCAGCCGACTTTCTAATTTTGCTCGAATAGAACCATTCGTGAAATTGTTTTAATGAAAAACTGAGGAAAAAATCCTTGAAAATTGGGGTAGTTTTTATTCTTAAGGTGATGGATGGAGAGAGAGCTCTAAATATCTGGATAAAGGCTTTATTTAAAAGAGGCCGCAACATTTATTGTCATAAACTTGACCGTTTAAAATCCTGTTTTACAATAAAAGTAAATGTCTGACCTTGAACAGCGGATAAGAAGAGCATTTAAGATCCTGTTTGATGATAGGGATCCGCCTGCGTTTACTCGGGGTTTTTGCTTTTCCCTTATCCCGCAATCGATTCAGCTTCCAGATCACATAGTAGCGATTGTATTTGCAAACCTGACAGAGCTAGTCTAATATCCTCCTCTTCGATTCTCTGGAGGCATTGTGGTAACGCCGATAAACAGTTTCACAGTACTTCATGCGTAGCTCCAACCTCATTACTTAACCTCCTTTCGAGTAAGATTAGGTTATAAAATCA
>CAZXJE010000392.1:0-2691 GCA_964640835.1 uncultured Eubacteriales bacterium | reverse complement strand
ACAATGAGTTGTATTGTTCATAATATGGCATCGACATTTTTTACGAATAATTCAGGTTTATTGACTAAAATGGAGGTGGGATTTATAATCAGCACAGATTTAAACGAGAGATGAGAGATAAAATGTTAAACTCCGAAGGTAAAAATAAAGACATCCAGACTTATTCCGATAATAATCCCCCTAAAAACACGGCCCTTCTCGGCACCACAATCGATATCGAGGCTGAACTCACGGGAAATGAGGATTTGATCATTGAGGGAAAGTTCAAGGGCAAAATTGACATAAAAAACAATGACCTTACAGTTGAAAGCAATGCGGATGTTGATGCAGAGATCCAAGCAAGGAACATCACCATAAGGGGCCGTGTCAAGGGTAATATCCAAGCATCAGGTAAAGTCTATATCGAAAAACAAGGACATATGGTCGGAGACATCGCTGCAGCCCGCATCTCCATCGTGGAGGGAGCGCAATTTAAAGGCAGCATGAAAATGCTCTCGTACATCCAATAAAAGGGGACAGGCTACTTTTTCCAGAGGTAATTAAAAAAGTAGCCTGTCCCCTTTTTCTTGTTCGTATTGCCTCCCTTGCGTATAATTGAGTGTAATGCTGATGAAAAGATTTGAGTTGCACTCAGACTATGAGCCCAAAGGGGATCAAACCAGCGCTATACATAAACTCTATGAAGGCGTCCTCAATGGACAGTCGCACCAGGTCTTGATGGGTGTCACAGGCTCCGGGAAAACTTTCACCATTGCCAACATCATCGAAAAGGTCGACCGGCCTGTTCTTGTGATTTCCCACAACAAAACCTTAGCGGCACAACTCTACCAGGAATTCCGGCGCTTCTTTCCGAACAACGCGGTGGGATACTTTGTGAGCTATTACGATTACTACCAGCCAGAAGCTTTTATTCCCTCATCCAACATGTACATAGCCAAGGAGGCGACCATTAACGATGAGATCGACCGCCTAAGGCTCAGTGCCACAAATTCGCTCTCCCAGAGGCGAGACGTCATTATCGTTGCCTCTGTATCCTGCATTTATGGGATCGGATCTCCACAGACCTATAATTCCATGAGTTTCCATATAGAAATCGGCCAACCTATGACTAGAAAAAATCTGCTGAGCAGACTCGTCGAGATCCAATACGCGCGGGAGGAGAAGGATTTTAAAAGAGGGACTTTCCGCGTAAGGGGCGACATCGTCGATGTATTTCCCGCGTACGATGATTTTGCCTACCGGATAGAGCTAGAGGATGGATCGATCAAAAACCTCTCCACAATTGATCCGCTTCTGGGGAAACAGGTGGATTCTTTCGATAAGATTTTAGTCTATCCGCGCACATTTTTCTCCACACCAAGGGAGATCCTCGATTTTACCATCCAAAGTGCTGAAAAAGAACTGAAAGAACGGATCGAGTATTTCAAAAAAAGAGACCAGATCATCGAAGCCAACAGGATCGAAGAGAGGACACTCTATGATATGGAGATGCTGAGGGAGTTCGGCTGGTGTCCTGGAATCGAAAATTACTCGCTTTATCTCAGCCTGCGAAAGCAAGGAGAACCCCCCTATACCCTTCTCAACTATTTTCCCAAAGATTTCCTGACGATCATCGATGAATCCCATGCCACAATTCCCCAGATCGGCGGAATGTACTACGGGGACCGATCCCGGAAAAAGACACTTGTGGAGCATGGCTTCCGTCTCCCCTCCGCTCTGGACAACCGGCCTCTCAATTTTGATGAATTTAAGGAACGGGTACAGCAAATCATGTATATCTCTGCCACGCCAGGCCCATACGAACTTGAGAAGACCGGAAATAAAGTCGTCGAACAGATCATTCGTCCTACTGGCCTCATAGATCCTGAGGTCGAAGTGCGGCCGATTAAGGGGCAGATCGATGATCTGATGGGTGAAATCCGAGTAAGGGCCGAAAAAAACGAGAGGACATTGGTAACGACTCTCACAAAACGAATGGCTGAAGACCTATCACGCTACTACTATGAGCTAGGTATTCGTGTTCGTTATCTGCACTCAGAGATCGATACTCTCGAGAGGGTAAAGATCTTAAGAGACTTGCGTAAAGGAAAGTTTGACGTTTTAGTGGGGATCAACCTTCTGAGGGAAGGCCTCGATCTCCCCGAGGTCTCACTGGTCGCCATTCTGGATGCGGACAAAGAGGGTTTCCTCCGCTCAACGACATCCCTTATCCAAACGTTTGGCCGCGCTGCCAGGAATGTCTCCGGCAAGGTGTTACTCTATGCAGATGTCGTGACAAGGAGTATGAAAGAAGCCATCGATGAGACTAACAGGCGCCGTCGGATCCAACATGAGTACAACAGCAAAAACAATATCACGCCGCGGTCCATAAGAAAGGATATAGAGGAAGTCTTAACTAGCGTTTATGAAAGGGATTATTTCGATTATTCAAGAATTTCTGAGGAGAAGGACATCTATCTCTCCCCTCAAAAGAGAAAAGAACGGATGGAACAACTTGAAAAGACTATGAGAGAGGCCGCCAAAAACCTAGAGTTCGAAAAAGCTGCCAAATTCAGGGATGAGCTCAAGAAACTGAAAAAAAGAGAGCTGGAGATCTTGGACAGCTAACCTGGACTATTCATAAAAAATGTTAATACTTAAGGTTCTTCTCCCATTTAGTTGGTAAAAGCCTGGATGATTTTAAGTGAAAAG
>CAZXJE010000391.1:0-2722 GCA_964640835.1 uncultured Eubacteriales bacterium | reverse complement strand
GGAACAGCATATCCCTCTTCCATGGCCTTTTTGAACATCTCCCTTGTGTTGACGAGTCCAATATCTTTGTAGGATCTTATATGGGTCTTTGTCTCATTCACTGGGCTTCTCCCTGTTTTTTCACGGCTTCCATCGCTTTTTTTACAGATTCCTGGTCGCCGATATAAGTGCTTTTTATCGGATGCAGATCCTTGTCCAGTTCATAAACCAGGGGAATTCCGGTCGGGATATTCAAGTTGATGACCTCCTCGTTAGTGAGGTCATCAAGATGTTTGACGAGAGCACGGAGGCTGTTTCCGTGTGCGGATATAATCACTCTTTTTCCCTCCAGGATCGCCGGAGCGATGGTGTCCTCCCAGTAAGGAAGAAAACGTTCAACGGTATCCTTGAGGCACTCTCCCAGAGGAAGAAGGTGTTTGGGAAGCTTAGAATAGCGCGGATCCTTGCCGGGATAGCGCTCATCATCCTCTGTCAGCAGGGGAGGGCGCACATCATAGCTTCTCCGCCAAAGGAGGACTTTTTCTTCTCCAAATTTATTCGCGGTCTCCGCCTTATTCAAACCCTGCAATGCTCCGTAGTGACGCTCGTTCAGCCTCCAGGATCTGTAGACCGGGATCCACATCATATCGAGCTCATCCAGGGCCAACCACAGAGATCTAATGGCCCGTTTCAACACCGATGTAAAGGCAACATCAAACACATAACCTTCTTCTCTGAGAACCTTCCCCGACTCCAGAGCTTCTTGAACGCCCTTTTCATTCAAGTCCACATCTGTCCAACCCGTAAAAAGGTTCTCTTTGTTCCAAATGCTTTCTCCATGGCGGAGCAAAACGACTTTATACATAGCAATCTCCTCTATGGGATGGGGTTTTTCTTTCTTTATCAAAACCGCTGATTTCCCCTTTTACCACAGGACAATTCCCGAGTCAAATTCTTGGGATCTTTACATTTCCAAATCCGTGTTAATGTCATTCCGAGTGATCAGATTATATGATATCAAAAACACGCTCAGTTTCCCCGGCGAGGAAACTTCGCTCGGATCCGGGCTTCCCTCACATCTCCCCACAGGAGATGTACCATGCCCGTCCAGCCCTTCTCACGGTTTTTTCCATCACAAAATCTGATCACTCAATAACGAAATTTCGCATTCACGATGTCACGGATTTGGAAATGTTTGCGCTTTCATTCTCAAAAAACTCTCAAATCATAAGCCCAGCCACGGCCGCACCTATAAGGGGTGAATCCTTGACTCGGATGAGTTCATAGGATATTCCTCTTGGCCCGAGGATCGCACCCAGGTAGCCCTCGACCAGGCCCGAAAATCCAATGATATTGTAGTAGACAGACCCATCGATGTTAACACAAACGGGATGGAGTGAGGATTTCCCGCCAGTGGATTTAATGATGGCTGCACTGACATTGAGTGCAGCAAAAAGAGCAGCCCTCTCGCAAATGGCCGAACACAGATATTGTACCAGTTCTTTGTCTTCGGCGGACACCGCCCTCGTACCCCATGCGATTCCTCGAGATGGATCTCTCAAAATGCCATCCACTTCATACGTGGAGAGATCCTCTCTGGATTCAGTCCACTCTTTCCCTGCCCGGGAAAAAAGGCCTTCTTCGGCTGCTTTTTTTAACGCTAGCAAGCACAATCCTCCGAGATATGCTCCGGAGATCATCTTCTCGAACCTATACTGACCGCGATTCTCAGTCGATTTATCAAACTCGATATCTACGGGACCCTGCGGACATTTACTGAAGTTACCGGATTCGGTGTTGATCGCCTGAGAACCTTCGGGATCCAAATCATGACATTTGGCTATGCTGCGATTGGTTTCTATGTAGGCAGTGTTCGTGCCAGTTCCCAAGATAAACCCAATATAGGTACCGTACTTTTGAGCGAAGTCGACACTCCTCCCTGCCAGCAATGTTGCAACCGTGTCGTTGAGAAGCGAAAATTTCCGGCTGTAACCTTTTTGCTCCAACCGGTCAAAAATATTTTTGCCGATTAAATCCCCCACAACTTCAGGCGCCTGTATCTCTTTTGTCCAGGAAAGTAGTCTGCCATCACGGTCAGGCGATATCTCTGCCGGATAAGAAAAGCAAAATCCCACAGAATCAGCTTTATCTGCAAATGGCACTATAAAGTCCACAAACTTTTCAAAAAACTCATTTTTACTCAATTTTCCCACACTGCCAGGCATTTTGTGCTTGGTTAAGTTGCTAATTTTGGGTTTCCCGTCCCTATCGAACATGACTGTAGCGACACGAAGGTTTGTCCCCCCGGCATCAAGAGCAATGACTGGCTTAAAGGCGGGCACGGGTTTGTCGATCGATATATAAGTCGGTATCATGGCCAGTGAGCTATCCTGCCCTGTGAGTCCAAAACCCATTTCTACCAGAAAATCATCAAGCACAGCGTTTGGGTCGATCAAATCGGCAAGCAGACCGTTATCCTTCAAAAACCGGAGGGCTTTATCTTTTGACGTTTTCATGTGGGAATCACATATTTAGACACTCTCAAAACAATGGTAGCTCAGTTGGGATTTTAAGTCAGGGATTTTTAAAAATCAATGCCGGGGAGAATCATCTCTAAATCCGTGACGTGTGACGTCCGAGCGTCCCAATTGGCGATTGCGAAAACGGACAAGGGGACAGGCTACTTTTTATAGGGGTAATTAAAAAAGCAGCCTGCAGGCTGTCCGAAAACTCTGTGAAACTT
>CAZXJE010000390.1:0-2730 GCA_964640835.1 uncultured Eubacteriales bacterium | reverse complement strand
GTTTGTTTCGAAACAGGTTTCGTAAAGTTATCTTGACGTAATTTGTGAACATTCTGCCTCCTTTCTAACCACCATTCAATATGAATTACGAAAATTTGATGAGAAAGTTCTTCCTGGCTGATTTGTGGCTTAATTTCCTATGCCTATTTCAACAATTCAATGATCTCGTCATCATAATCCATCATCTCCCATCGTGTGAATGAGATGGGGATCATACCGGCATCTAGATATTCATTCAGGAACTCCCGGAGGTTAATTTCTTTTTGTAGCTGATGGAAAGGCCGCCGCCTCGGTCGTCGACTGTTGTCGCCAGGTTAGGCAAGCTGAGCAGGTAATCCATATAGTCAGCACTGCCGCCTCGTCTGCGTCCTCGCATTCCTATGTATACATTGTGGGTTGTGTAGCAACCGCCAACTTCCAACTTGGGTAACACAGCGATCAGGTAGTTTTTATACCAGTACTTGTCTGCGTCGCTGAAAACGAAGTCGAAGGGACCTTCCAGTGCCGGAACGATCTCATGGGCGTCTCCGAGGCGTGCATCTATAAATTCGGAAAGCCCTGCTGCCTTGAAGTTCTCTAGAGCCTCACGATGCCGCTGTTGGTCAATCTCAACAGTGATAAGTTTACCACCCGTCTTACTGAGCGCCCAGGCAATCCAGACAGAGGAATGCCCGGTGGATGTCCCGATCTCAAGCGCTTTGGTGTATTTGTTCTTAAGGATAATGTTATGGAGAGTCTGACCGTCCACTGCTGGCACATTCATGTCTCCTCTCCCCCAATAGTGAGAATCGAGAAATTTTTTTACCCGTTCATCCAAATCATCAGTGCTGGCTTTTGTCTCAGATTTACACAGGGGAGTGATCACAAACAGTAAGGCAGTCAGAAGCAGAAGATGAAAAAATTTATCAATGAATGTTTTCATGCGGATCTCCTCGGGATATATTTAACTATTATAAGCTTATCTTCATAATATTAGACGACATTAGGACTAAAATCTTCCCTGGCAGACCTAAAGTGCAGCTATATGAAAAGGACAATGATTAAAAGAGGAATAGCGTCGAAGTGGACGATTGTACAAAAAAAATAACTAATAATTCTTTTCATACCAATAATCTCGGAGAATGACCGAGTTTTTTGTTAACACCTTTTCTCCAGCAATAAGTTTTATGGTGTATTCGCCAGGCTGAACTCGCTTGAAAACATACTCCCTACCTCTGGTTCCTGGTGTTCGTGCAACTCTTGTCCGCAGGGAAAACCCTCTTTTATCGACTTCTTCATCAGAATCCCCAAAATAGTCGACAGTGTCATAGTAATCATAAAAGGGCTCTGTCTCACCTCCGGCCACGCGCCTGTCATATCTGGCGATTTCCTCTGCTGTTCGTTTCCGTCCGCGCTTTGTCATGCCCCATACAACGCTGTTGAAGCCAACATTTCCGGGACCTTGAAGTTCGTTGACAAGGACCGAACCATCGTAGACTTGGAAGGTCACGCCATCTAAAAGCGTGTCTTTCAAGTAATAATTAAAAACAACACCATACGGTTCGTTTTCTCCTGTAAAATTCTGAGCAGACACCGTTTTTTGACTGGGCATCACCCACTGGACCTTTGGCTCGACATCAAAAAGAAACACATCTTTAGCGAGAACTTCAGAAGATAATTCCTGCAGAGGAGAGATATCTGTAATGAAAAAACCTCTGCCATGGGTTCCCACTACAAGGTCATTCTCTCGGGGATGAATGACAAGATCCTTTATTCCTGCGGTCGGCATGTTGCTTTTCATCTTTGTCCAATGTTCCCCGCTATCGATGGAAACATACACGGCTTTTTCTGTTCCTATGAAGAGAAGATCCGGATTTTTCAGGCTTTCCCTGATCACATTGACCGGTTCATCTTTGGGTAAGTCATTGGCTATGGAGATCCAGATCTGGCCAAAATCTGCAGTTTTGTAGACATAAGGACGGAAATCATCCCTGCGCCGTCCTGTGAATGTGACATATGCAGTCTTGGCATCATGAAAAGAAGCAATAACGCGACTCACCCAGCATCCAGGGTAATCTGGAATGCGGTCAATGAGTTTTATCCAAGTTTTTCCCCCATCCTTAGTAAGCTGGATGTTCCCGTCATCAGTCCCAACCCAAAGGACTCCCTGGTGGACTGGTGATTCCGCAAGCGTTGTGATCGTGCAGTAGGCAAGGGGTCCAACGTCACGAAGCCTTGGATTATTCGTCGTGAGATCTGGACTTATCTTTTCCCAGCTTTCCCCGCGATTCGATGACCGGAGTACCATATTCGCTCCGTGGTAGATAACTTGACTGTTGTGTGGGGAAATCAGAATCGGCGCACTGAAGTTAAACCTGACATTCCTATCCCCTCTATATTGGATATCCTTTCTCTGGCCGGTCTTCATATCGATGACCGAGAGGCTGCCGTTTTGCGACTCGGCATACAACCAGCGGTTCGAGCTCGGATCAACCTGGCAATAGTAGCCATCTCCTCCCAGCATGTGCTCCCAGTCCTCGAATCTGATGGGAAATCGACCCTTTTTTGTGCTCGGCCCTTTCCAGGTGCCAAAGTCCTGCATTCCGCCATACACGTTATACGGATAATTCATGTCGACTCCGATCTCATAGAGCTGGGCGAGAGGAAGTTCATCAGGATGATACCAATTTTTGCCGCTATCGTAGGTGATGGCCATACCGTAATCGTAACCGAGAATCATATGATCGCTGT
>CAZXJE010000389.1:0-2731 GCA_964640835.1 uncultured Eubacteriales bacterium | reverse complement strand
AAAATCGGTAAATTAATCCTTCAACAAAGGAGAAAACCATGAAAAGTAAAGAACTTAAATCCATGTTGCTTAAACTCAATAATCATCTGATACGAAATCTTGATACGGCAACAGGGCTTGGCATCAAAAGAGGTCATTATGAGATCACGATGGAGCATCTCCTGAATTCACTCATCGAGGACGGTCAGGGAGATGTCCCTCTCATCATAAGACACTACGGAATCGACGCGGGCGAAGTGCAGGAGAAGTGTAATAAAAGCCTGGAAGAGATGGATGTGGGAAATACGGGCAAACCAAAATTGTCGCCACTTCTCACAGATCTGCTCGAAGAAGCATGGATCACGAGTTCTGTTCACCATAAAGAGACGAAGATCCGGTCCGGTGCGCTGTTCGAAGTGTTCATTGCATCGGAGTTGGTGATCAGTTCAGGCCTGATGGATGTGTTATCACTCATCAATCAAGAAGAGCTCAAGTCTGATTTTTACAAAATTGTGACAGGCTCTGTCGAAGATGAAGCCGCGTCCGAGGAGGCCCTTCCTGCTGACGAAGCAAAAGAAATCCCAGCGGGTGGGACTGTTCTGGATATCTACACCACAGATCTTACAACGCAGGCCAAAGAGGGGAAAATCGATCCGGTTCTGGGGCGTGATGAAGAGATCATCCAAATCATAGAGGTTCTAAGCCGCAGAAAAAAATCCAATCCGATTTTGCTCGGCGAACCCGGAGTGGGTAAAACAGCAGTCGTCGAGGGATTAGCGCTTAAAATTTCTTCGGATGACGTTCCGGATGTCCTCAAAAATGTCCATATTCATACACTCGATCTAGGGGCTCTGCAAGCCGGCACCAAAATGCGCGGCGAGTTTGAGAAACGCTTTAAAGCTGTCATCAATGAAGTGACAAAATCAGCACATCAGATCATTCTTTTCATCGATGAAGCCCACACACTTGTCGGAGCCGGTGCTTCGGCCGGCGGAGGTGATGCCGCCAATTTACTCAAACCGGCTTTAGCACGCGGTGAATTCCGTTCGATGGCTGCCACCACATACCTGGAATACAATAAATATTTTGCCAAAGATGCCGCCCTGGAGCGGCGTTTTCAGCCCATTCACATAGATGAGCCTGAAGACGATAAGGCCATGCTCATGCTTCGAGGGATTAAAGACAGGTATGAGAAATATCATGGCATCCACATTTCCGATGCAGCCATTGAAACCGCTGTGAAGCTTTCTCGAAGGTATATTGCCGGGCGCCAGTTACCCGATAAAGCCGTTGATCTCCTCGATACGGCCGCTACCAGGGTCAAAATGTCCTTAACCAGTAAACCGCCTAGCCTCGAGCTCGCAGAGAGTGAATTGAACTCCATAAAACTGGAAATTGAGATGTTGGAAAAAGACCAGGATTTAAACATTAAGCACAACGCCGAACGATTGAAGAGCCTCAAGAAGCAAAAGACAGATTTGGAGAAGGAGATCAAAGAAAAGGAAGAACGCTGGAACAAAGAGCTTGAATTGGTAAACAAGTTGATAGACACCCGCAAGAAAAAGGCAGAATCCGAGGAAAAGGAAAAAGAAAAAATCGGACAAGAGATCAAGGAAATAACAAAGGAACTGGAGACTCTTCAGGGAGAAAATCCTCAAGTTTTTGCCGATGTCACCGAAATGTCGGTGGCGGAAATCATAGAATCCTGGACAGGGATACCTGTCGGGAATATGACAAGGGACGAGATGACAACCGTTCTCCAGTTGGAGGATGAGCTAAAGAAACGTGTCATAGGTCAAGACCATGCCATAAGTCAGATTGTGGACGTGATCCGCGGATCAAAAGTTGGTTTGAAACGCGAGGATGCTCCAATCGGTGTCTTTATGCTCGTCGGGCCCAGCGGAGTGGGAAAAACAGAGTTGGCCCGCACCGTAGCCGAAGCACTTTTTGCCGATGAACGATTTATGGTCACCCTGAACATGACGGAATATCAAAACGAATACAACACGTCGCGCTTGATCGGAGCAGATCCCGGACTAGTGGGTTATGGCGAAGGTGGCGCACTCAGTGAACCCGTACGCCGGCGTCCTTACTGTGTCGTTTTGCTGGACGAGATTGAAAAAGCCAACTCATCCGTGATCGATCTGTTCATGCAAGTATTCGACCGGGGAATGCTTCAGGATTCAGAACGGCGGCATATCAGCTTCAATAACACGATTATTTTCATGACATCCAACCTCGCTTCAGAAGTTATCTTCCAAAAATATGAAGAAGGCATGACATCGCCAGATGAACTGTTGGAAGAACTTCGCCCCTATCTCAATCAATACTTCCGCCCGGAATTCCTGGGCAGATTGAAGCCCATATTGTTTTTGCCTCTCAGCCCGGATGTAATGACGGACATCGTGAAATTAAAACTATCCAGGTTGTCAAAAAAACTGGAAGAAAACCAAAACCTGGAGGTTACGTTCTCGAAACCGGTCATTAAAGAAATTGTTGAATCTTGCACACGTGCCGAGACCGGTGCTCGAAATATCGATGCCATAATCGACCGTCGGATCTCTCCGGAAATCTCCAGAAAGCTGCTCGGATTTATGGCCGAAGGAAAAGAGCCTTCAGCCTTGAATGTGAGTCTCGATAAGACTAAGAACTTTCACTATAAATTCAACTAACCTGGATAACCTGGATTATTCATAAAAAATGTCGACACTTATTACAACTAACACAAATTCAATAATTCACTTAATTCATC
>CAZXJE010000388.1:0-2746 GCA_964640835.1 uncultured Eubacteriales bacterium | reverse complement strand
CTGGTAATCTATAAGTTCTGAGAGCTTTAGGGCTTTTGCTTGCAGTTCTTCCAACCTCTTCTCCTAATAATATCGATTAAAAGGGAATTATACTACTAAGTCTATGATATTTCTATAATCTAAGCATATTCAGGTTGAATAAGAGATAAATGGGAAGAATCGGGACGGGCGGATTTGAACCGCCGACCCCACGCACCCCAAGCGTGTGCGCTACCAGGCTGCGCCACGTCCCGATCATAGGGCAAATTATTATAACAGAAGTGTTTTTAATTTAAAAAATAATTCTATTCTTCCAGAGTGGAAGCGATGTCCTTCAATTGCTCTCGGACATTGTAGAGGACCTTTTTCATTCTGTCCGGGTGGATGGCCGTAGTTTTTTTGACTCCCAATTCTTCTTCAAGCTGCCTTTTTGCACCAGCCAACGTGAGCCCTTCATTTTCCAGAAGCTCCTTGAGTCTGAGGAAGATCGATAGATCTTTTTTTCGAAATATTTTGTGCCCTGCACGAGTCTGGCCTGACTGGATGAAATAGAGGTCTTTTTCCCAGGACTCGATGACTTTTTTATCCAGTTGAGTCAATCGGGCCACTTCCTCCAGTTTGTAGATGAGTTTCTCAGATTCAGTCTTGTGTTTCATCGGTTGTCTTCCCAACTCAGTCCCATAAATAGAGCGGAGCTTTTTTGGATTTATGTCCTGCTCATTCTGGATATCTCTGTAAATTCAATCATTACATTAACATGGTCGCTTTTCCACGTCAAGCTCCTTCCTTTGCTGTTCCTGGAGTTAGGATTTCTGGTATAATTCATGAGGACACGACCATGAAGCCCGTAGAAAAGACACACACTCCTCTTGCTGAACGGATGCGCCCAGAAAATCTAGAACAATTTTATGGCCAGGAACATTTGATCGGTGAGGGAAAGATCCTTTCGCAGCTCATCAAAGCTGACCAACTGGTGTCGATCATCTTCTGGGGGCCGCCCGGGTCGGGCAAAACGACATTGGGGCATATCCTCGCCAAAACCTTCGATTTTCCCTGTATGTTTTTCAGCGCAGTTCTATCGGGTATCAAGGATGTAAAGACTGTGATGGCCCAAGCGGAAAACCATAAAAATCTCTATGGCCAGCCCACGATCATTTTTATCGATGAGATTCACAGGTTCAATAAAGCACAACAGGCAGCTTTCCTCCCTTATGTGGAGAGAGGCGATATTGTACTTTTTGGTTCTACGACCGAAAATCCCTCTTTTGAGGTCATTGCCCCTCTCCTCTCTCGCACGCGCGTTCTGTTGCTGAATCCCTTGACGGAAGAGACTCTCACCAGGATCTTGCAAGAGGCCTTATCGGACAAAAAGTGCGGATTGGGGTTTATGAACTTGAAGATCGGCAAACCAGCAGCGAAGATGATCATCGATTATGCCAATGGCGATGCCAGGCGGGTTCTAAATACTTTAGAGATCTCTGCAAGCCTGGCGCAGAAAGGCCGGATCAGTGCGACAGAGGTCAAGGAGGCCCTTCAGAAAAGAGTCCTCCTCTATGATAAAAAAGGAGAGGAGCATTTCAACCTCATCTCTGCTCTTCATAAAAGCCTCAGGAACAGTGATGTGGATGCTTCCCTCTACTGGCTAGCCAGGATGTTGGCTGCGGGGGAAGACCCTCTGTATATCGTCAGAAGGTTGGTCAGGTTCGCCTCAGAAGATATCGGCCTTGCAGATCCCCAAGCTCTTTCGATCGCATTGAATGCCAAAGAGGCGTACGAATTTATCGGTTCTCCGGAGGGAGAACTGGCACTTGCCGAGGCTGTGATCTATCTGGCTTCTGCACCCAAAAGCAATAGGGCATATACAGCTTTTAGTCGAGCGAAAAAAGATGTGGAATCCAGCCCCTTCGAACCGGTCCCCCTCCAACTGAGGAATCCTGTGACATCTTTGATGAAAGAGGTCGGATACGGGAAAGAATACAAGTATGCCCATGACTTCGATTACTCCACGACGGCCATGGAGACATTTCCCAAGAAATTAAAGGGCCGCAAATACTACGAGCCCGGGAATCTTGGTCTTGAAAAAGAGATAAAGAAGAGGATCGACTGGTGGAGTCAGCTAAAATCAAAGGAAAGACACAAAAAACACAATAAAAAATCCAGCGGCGAGTAGTAAACCGAGTAAAAACCGCGTTTTGACTTCCAGATAATATTTTTGTGCAGGGTCCGTTCCCCGAACGGACCGTTTGGGAAACGGTCCCTACATTCAATAACTCTTGATCTAACGTTTGCGATTCGAGTCCTTGAGTAAATAGTAGATCTCCCAGCTGATCTCATCGGCCACACATCCCACGCATGATTTCTCTGTAGTGGCCAATTCTTCGTCCTCGATTTTATCTTGAATGATTTTTTTAACTTTTTTCCGGATCTTGTAAAGCAAAATATAATTGATCATTCCTGGGCTCTCACGAATGATAACAGCTTAAATTTTCTAAGTAAAGCCATCAAGAGGAATATCATTTTCGACCGACCATTGAGTCAATGGGAGTAAAAATGATATTATACGTTTTCTCCTGATCGATGAAAAAACCTGCCATTGTGTGTGCGCTTTTACTCATGTTGTGTTCCTGTTCTCTTTTCCGAAAAAAGATTCCCCCCTATCCCAGCGGCATCATGTTTCCTGTGGAGGAGGCCCATCAGATCCAGTACGAGGGAGAGATCAACAATCCCATGAAAAAAAGGGGGACTCTAGTCTTCATCTCGACCCGTG
>CAZXJE010000387.1:0-2756 GCA_964640835.1 uncultured Eubacteriales bacterium | reverse complement strand
TCCCATAAACGGATTTTTCCCCTTTCGACAAGGATCATTATGGAAGTGGCAGTAGCTACAGGCTTTGTGATAGAGGCAAGATCAAAGATTTTCGATGTGCTCATAGGCCGAGATTCAGGAATCCACTGGCTTTCGCCAAAAGATCGATGGAGGACGATCTTGCCTTTTCTCGCGACTAAAAGCACGGCCCCAGGAAAATCCTTGTTCTGGATGGCTTCCTGGATAATGGCTTCCACTCTCTTGAGCCTCACAGAGGACATTCCCACTTTATCAGGCTTTGCTTTAGGAAGAGGATGCGCCAGACATAAAGAGACGACAAGAAATATAATAAAAACGCCAAAGCCAAGCTTCAAGAATCCCTTGTTTAGACTTTTTGATCGATCCATAATGAACACCTCATATTTTATTAATAATCCAGGCTAAGCGCTATAGAGCCGTTCTCTGGAAATCTCCAACGCCAAGTTAAACTCTCCAGCCAAGACCTGTGCAGCAAGCGAGGCTGCAAACTCTCTCGCTGTCTTAATTCCCATAAACCTTAAGGCCTCACGTGCACTGGGTGACATAATCCCCTCTCTTGTGGAAAACACGCCCACTTCCACATTGGGCAATTCCACTCTGTAGACGACCTCGCCGCTTTCGACACCGGCATATATGTTTTGGAAGGAGGAGACCAGCGGACTTTGGGGATTGACCTGAGTGGCCTTGTAGACAGCCGGGATGATCTCTCCACCCATCCCCGAGTAGAAGGGACAGCCCAATTTTTGTGCACCGAGTTGATCGACGTTCACAAAAGAGAGGAACTTTTGCAGATCGACTTCGAAGAACTCTTCGAATTCTGCAACAGGCACTCTGAGTTCCGCCGAAACTTTTCGCCCTCTTTTGTTTTTGTGGCTGGGTTTTAAATCCCCATCGTGCCCCTGTGCAATCACGCTCAGTTTATAATCGATGCCGGAGGTATCCAGGAGGTCTTCAACCTCTTTTTTTACGAATCCAACGGCGCGGCTGATGTCCCCATGGCCACGAAAATTTGTGAAGGACGCCACATAATCCACATACAGGATAGAATCCTCTTGAGCATCCACAAGATCAAAATCGACAGAACTCACAACTCCTCTGAATTCCTTCATCAAATCGTTCATTTTCTGTTTTAATCCGTCCAGGTGCCCTTCGATGACACGATGAGCCTTCCTCCGTGTCTCATCCGAGTCAAAGATCATCGCATGACAACGAACAGCCCGGGCCAATTTGTCCACCTTGACACGGGCTCCCCCAAACTTATTGATGTAAAAACACCCACGTGTGACTCCGATCGGACCGAGGCCAGTCCCGTAAACCAGAAGATTCGTGAATTCTTTCTCCAGGTCCCCCCTCACCCGGATGCGCCCTGCATAAGAATAATAGCTTTCGCAACCGCCCACATAGCTGGCCACGAGGGGAACGAATTGACCCAAGTTCTCCATTTTTTTGTGACACAATGGGCATTGGATATGGCTGTCACGGGCATCTAACTCAAAAGTCAAGGCATCCTTAAGGCAAAAATACCGAATTTTATAAGGCTTCTCAGAAATCTTGATTTGGGTAAATTTTTCGCCGGTGATCTCTTCGATGAATTCTCGTCGGCTCTGAGCCGCCAACACGAAGTTATCGGGGGGACCAATATGATAGATGGAGATCAGCTCGCCCTCTACTCTCCAGGGAGGGAGTTTCCCGGATATGAGGAGTTCGACACATTCATCCTTAACCTTTTGTCCCTTTTTTCTGCCTGTCACTTCAACAATTCCTCTGTGTGGTTTATGTCATTCTTGGACATAGAGATACCCCCTCGATCGCACAGATAGAATGCCCCTCTGAACAAAAATGCTCATGTGGAAATATATATCAGAGGGGAAAAAGGATGTCAAAAGGAGCGGTTCTGCCTCGCAAAAAAACCGTGTGTTTATTAATTCGCTTGGCTGACTATTCTTTTTTTTCCATATTGACTGCGCCGGTCTCGCCTTCCTCTGTCTCCCACTTTCCTGTCATAGTGTTCTCATCAACTTCTAAGGTAATGTAGACAATCATCGAGGAATACCCATCATAAATGGAAAAATTAAAGGTCAGTACGTTATCTTTATACTCCAGGTCTTCACACTCAACATCCATGAGCATCCCGAAAGAATCAGACATGGTCGCAGTGTAACCATCACCAGCTTTCTCGAGAACCAATGTCAGCTCGTCTGTCCCCTGATCAGGAATTTCTGTCTCCCCCACCCAGGTTCCGCTGATATCATCACCCAAACAGAAAGAAAAACCGGATGACAGAGCAAAAATAAAGGCAAAAAATGCAAGGATTGATGTGAATTTTCTCATGAAACCTCCCTACTCTTTAAGGAATATATGGATTTATCACATTATAGAGAACCATTTCAAGTTATTATACGCATTTGCCAAATAAAAAGTTCCGATTATATTCGGTCGGAGATGCCAATAATACCTCCAAATCTCACCCGGATCGATCGCTGCGGTTCTTCCAGTCTCGATAATTTGTGACAACAGAAGCAAATATTGCCAGAAAGAGAAACACAACAGCAAAAACGTCCACGAGTCTTTTATCCACCTCCCATCCAAAGATTGAGCGGATGAGAAATGTCAGATAAGAGGATGGCATATCATAATACCCCAATCTCATCCTCACCTGCCAATGCCAGTCTGTACAGGGACAGTAACCGAATCCATACCAGATACCGAGAAAAAACCAGGAGAAAGCAGTCATAATC
>CAZXJE010000386.1:0-2758 GCA_964640835.1 uncultured Eubacteriales bacterium | reverse complement strand
CTGTGGTTGAATATAACCAGTCCTTGACCACGGAAGTGATAGAAAATATCTGGGAACGGGTTAAACAATTTATTTTATGAAAAACTGAAATAATCAATCTTCACCGGCGGACGTGAGTAAATAGTGATATCCGCCGTAATTATCACCTTTATTTACGGGAAGGATACAATTATTGTCCTCTTTCATGCTTATGAATTGCATAGAGTATTGAGGCCTACCGGAATCTTTTCTCTATATCCCGATTACCACAAAAAGGCCATCCTTTAATGGAATTGACCCATATATAATTTGCAAGATACAATAGAATAGGTCGAAGAAGCAGGATTTTCTTAGCGGGATAAGATTTTTAGAATGTCTAATGTTGAGACGCAATCCTAAGGCTTCTTGACAAGATTTTAAAGCCCAAATATAATAAAGACTGGAGATTTGGGGGCGAACTGGATTCGACGGAGACAATGAGACTAAGGTCGCATGTCGAGGCTCCACCCACCTCGCTAAAAAGGTGGAAACAAAGTAAGTGCAGAACCACTTCAAGTTGCTGCCTAACTTGTAGGCATGCCGTTTCTCTTGCACCTTCCTGCAGTGCTTGAGAGGCGTCGACGAGCAGGATAGCGAACCAGGCCCGTCCTGAGCCCGGTAAGCGAAACCCATTCAGGGCTGGTTTCATGGTGTCTTTCCTTTTCAGAAGCCGTGAAATGAGAAAAAAGAAAAGGATAAGCATGTAGAAAGCTTTCGTTGAAGGTCTTCGGACGCGGGTTCGATTCCCGCCGCCTCCATTATGCGATTGGAACAAAAACATTGTCGAAAAGCTATATAAGAAACCTGATAGCTGCGCTCTTTATCCTAATTTTAGTGATTTTAGCCTCTTCCCAATCTCTCTCTTCTCTAAAAGTCTCCGTAAGAGATTACGACCTCTATGGCCGGATCATCATCGAATCTGCAGCTCCACTCAGCTACCACATCGAGCAGTACACCTCTCTCTTCCTGGTAAAATTCAGGGCTGAGGGCAATTTTACGATCCGCCGCGATTCCTTCAAGAGCAAATATGTCAAATCCTTGGGATGGGCAAAGGGCTCTGACTATTACATGCTGACTATTAGCGCCACAGGCTCTGACTATAGCTTTGAGTCCTTCACACTCATCAATCCTCACAGGATCGTCATCGATATCCATTCACCCGAAAAGCCCAAGGAAGATCTGCCCCAACCTCCGCCCGAAAAGCCAAAGAGAACGCCTCAACCGAGGACAGAACAAGAAGAATCACAGGAAGCGATCAAGGATAGACGTGATAGAGAACAGGATGAGGAAGAGAGGCCCCCTGCTCCTTCGCCGCCGCCGTTGGCTTCACAGGGTTTAAGAACGATCGTTATCGATCCTGGCCATGGGGGTATGGAAGCGGGATCGGAAGGAAAGTTTGGGACTTTAGAGAAAAACCTCACTTTGCCCATCAGTCAAAAACTGAAAACGCTCATAGAGAAGAATCTGGCCTATCGTGTCGTCCTGACAAGGGATAAAGATGTGGATGTCTCGCTCGAGAACAGGGCCGCTATCGCCAATAACAACAGGGCAGTGCTCTTTATCAGTGTTCACGTGAACGGCTTTCCCCGCTCCAGTGCTCGCGGTTCAGAAACTTACTTTCTCAGTTTGAACGCGACGGATGAAGAGGCGCGAAGGCTGGCATACATGGAAAACAACTCTTCTGACATCGAATCGAAAATCTCAAGCGAAGACGAAGACGACATCATGATGATTCTGTGGGACATGGCACAATCGGCTTTTATCAAGCAGAGCAGCGAGCTTGCAGAAAACATTCAGCGAGAGCTGAATTCTCTGTTGGGGACCCGAAATCGTGGCATAAAACAGGCTCCGTTCAAAGTCCTCACAGGAGTTGCTTGTCCGGCTATCCTGGTTGAAATCGCCTTTATCTCCAATCCCGACGAAGAAAGGAAACTACAGACTGAAGAATTCCAGAATAATGTGGCACGCGCCATCTATCGAGGAATTGACAACTTTCTTAAAAATTATTCAGCCGAATGACACTTTATCATGGATGCGAAAAAGATAACAATACTGAGTGCCCTTCTCGTTGTATTGCTCCTCCTGGCTTTTGTCTTCTTTCGAAGCGGAGGCGAAGAGAAAATCAGACATTCCCTCGATGAACCTCTCCAAGAGAAAGACATCCACTCTGCTGAGCCCCTCCAAACGAGGCCGATCACTCTTTATTTTCTATCCGAGAACGATAATTACCTGCATGCTGAAAAAAGAGAGATTATCGATCACCCATCAGTTGTTCACCAAGCAACTCAGGCGATTGAAGCGTTGCTGAAAGGGTCACAGAATGGCCTGCTCTCACCTATACCCATAGGCACAGAACTTAGAGAGTTTTTCATAACGAAGAGAGGGGTTGCCTACGTAGATTTTTCATCTGAGATTCGGGAAAAGCATCTCTCGGGAACTTCAGCCGAAATGGGGACTGTTTTTGCTGTGGTCAATACCCTGACATACAATTTCAAAACCATTAAAAAAGTATTTATCTTGATCGATGGGAGTGAAAAAGAGACATTGGCGGGTCATGTCGACCTGAGCCGTGCCCTAGTACCTCGTTACGACCTAATATCTAATTAATCTGAATTATTCATAAAAAATGTCGATACTTATCATAACTGACTCAATATCAGAATTTTACATTGTTTTTTCGAATAATCATTTAGGCACTGCATATCCCATACGATTTTTATATATAGTCGACATTTTTCCC
>CAZXJE010000385.1:0-2777 GCA_964640835.1 uncultured Eubacteriales bacterium | reverse complement strand
GTTTACTACATCTTCATGAGCCACTTCCTTGCCGATACTACGACCTTGGTTCGTGCATAATCCATCTCTGATCTGGATTATTCATAAAAGTTTCTATGTTGCTTGGGTCATGTGAAAATTGTAAGATGGATTCTATGACTATATCAAAAGAATTGGATAGAGCGCTCAGAAACGTCCAGAAGCCCGGCCGGTATGTGGGTGAAGAGTGGAATGCCGTCATCAAAGACCCTGATCATGTCAAAGCCAAGATCGCTCTCGTTTTTCCCGACCTCTATGAGATCGGGATGTCTCATATTGGTCAGAAGATTCTCTACTCTCTTTTGAACAGATCTCCATCTGTCCTGGCCGAGCGCGTTTTTGCTCCGTGGCCTGATTTTGAAAAAGAACTCCGCCATAGGAATATCCCGCTTTTCTCTCTCGAAAACAGGATCCCTCTTTCTGCATTTGATATCCTTGGATTTTCCCTCCTCTATGAACTCAACTACTCCAACATCCTGACGATCCTTGATCTTGGAAAGATCCCTTTCTTATCCTCTGCGAGGAATAGGGAGTTTCCTCTGGTCATTGCAGGCGGCCCTGCAGCTTTCAATCCGGAGCCTGTGGCTGACCTGTTCGATCTCTTCCTCATCGGCGATGGTGAAGAAGCTGTATTCGAGATTTTAGACACATTCATCACGATAAAGGGCCAGACGGATAACAAAGAGGATGTGCTCAAGGAATTGATGAAAATCAGTGGTGTTTATGTCCCATTTTTTTACAAAACATTTCAGCCCGCTCCTTCTTCGTTATTGGCAGTAAAACCTAAGAATGGGGCGCCTCCCAGGGTCAAAAAAAGAACCTTATCTCCTTTTTCTCAAGCGCATTTTCCTGAAGATACCGTTGTCCCGAATATCCAAGTTGTTTTTGATCGTGTATCAGTGGAAGTGGAAAGGGGATGTCCCCAGAGTTGTAGATTTTGTCAGGCAACTCAATTGTATTTTCCAATCCGTGTGAAGAATCCCACCGAGGTGATGCAAACCGTTCTGAACAGCGTACGATCCACGGGATATGAAGATGCCTCTTTATCAGCTCTATCTATCGGAGATTATCCATACTTGGATCAAACTGTGCAGATTTTGATGGATGAATTTAAGGAGCAGCAGATCTCTTTGTCTGTTTCTTCCCTTAGACCGAAGGGGCTATCGTCAGAGTTAGCGGAAAACATTCTCAAGGTGAGGAAAACTGGATTCACACTTGTGCCTGAAGCAGGGACAGAGAGATTGCGCAGAGTCATCAACAAGAGCTTAAATGACGAGGATATCTGGCAGGCTGTCCAGAATGCATTTACTCGAGGATGGAGGCTTCTCAAACTGTATTTTATGGTAGGCCTTCCTTCCGAAGGGGAAGAAGACCTGGATGGTATCGTTGATTTAGTGAAAGAGATCATTCGAATGGGATACAAAATATTGAAAAAGCCTCCCCAAATAAACCTCAGTATATCGTCATTTATTCCCAAGGCCCACACACCGTTCCAATGGGTAAAAATGGAGGCCGAGGACATCCTCATCAAGAAACATGCTTATGTAAAATCGCAGCTGAAGAAATATCCCTTTGTCAGGTTTAAGGAGCACAACCAAAAAAATGCATTGCTAGAAGCCGTGTTTTCCCGGGGTGATAGAAGACTGACTCCCGTTCTCGTTTATGCTTGGCAAGCGGGTGCGCGTTTTGATAGCTGGAGTGACCTGTTCCAATTCCAATATTGGGAAGATGCTTTGTTTTCCAATGATATTGACTACCATCGCTACCTTGGGAGTCTGGGAGAATCCGATGTTTTGCCTTGGGACCATATTGATACAGGTATTAAAAAGTCACATCTGATCCAAGAGCTGCACAGAGCACAACAGGAAAAATCTTCTCCGATCTGTCTGGAAAAATCGTGTGCAGAATGTCAGGGATGTTCGCTTGCGCCCCTGTTGGTAAAGGATTATGATGAGCAGATCGAGCCGCCTGAGAAAAGTTTTCCCATCTTCGGGAAAAAATCAGAGAGTGTTTTCAGATACTTGGCTTTTTACAGCAAGGAAGACAGTGCAAAATATTTCTCCCATACGGATTTGAACAATATCATCCAGAGAGGTTTTCGCAGGGCCGGTATCCCTGTGTGTTTCACAAAAGGATTTCATCCAAAAATGATCGTTTCTTATCCTCCCGCTCTTCCATTGGGGATGGAGGGCAGGGCCGAAGTGATCGAGTTTAGATCGGACTGCCATCTTCCTCAAGATGAATTCTCTACTCACATCAATGCCTATCTTCCTCTAGGAATCCGGTTTTCTCGTTTGGAACGACTGGAATGGACCGATCTCTCTCTGATCGAGAAGATCCAAAGTATCGTTTACTCTTTGGATCTAAGCGCTGAGCAAATCATCGATACACTTAGAGATTCCCAGACGGACAAGAAAGAAACACACTTCGATATTGTGGAGGATGTCGAAGAGCGGGTGGACAAATACATAAAAGATAGCGGCAGTGTGTCAATGGTACATTTTGCGGTTGACAGGAATGAACAGAAATTTCTTTTGGATGTGAAATTTAACCCAAAAAAATTGATCCGGCCCCAAGATATCGTTAGTGAAATATTCAGCATCACCAATCCCGTCTACGACATGGCAAGAGAGAAAATTGTCTTCAAAGCTTTGTGAAGGAAGCCTCCTCATTCTGTGATGAATGACTATTTAAATGTAAGGTCCGTTCCCCGAACGGACCGTTTGGGAAACGGTCCCTACATAAAAATGACCATGCCC
>CAZXJE010000384.1:0-2789 GCA_964640835.1 uncultured Eubacteriales bacterium | reverse complement strand
TTATTCCTGGAAATATCTATCCTGGTTTGAAACAAGCCGTTGATAAAGCTGTGTTTTTGGCGGAAAAAGCTATCGCAAAAAAAAGCCCTCGAACAGTAAGAAGAATTCCTCGACCTCTGGAAGGACGCTGACACTGGTATAGCTGAGGTTAAGGATACAAAGAAGCTAGCCAGTAAATTATCGATCAATTAAAGCCAGCAGGGCCAATCACTTCTGAGCCGCTATACGATATTTCACAATAGTGGGAAGATCGTCCTTGTCGTACTCCACGACATATATATGGTCTTTCTGGAAGGTGAGGGGAAGGTCCTCCAATGCTTCCGCTATGACAGATTGCTGGAGAGGAAGGTAGAAATGATCGACATATTCCCCCTGTTCGTTGAACACATCGAAGAGGACGCCTTTTCCAGGCTCGATGGTGGAGGTCATGATCCAGATGTAATCCCCCCGGATGAAGAGCTGCTGGACATCGTTTAGATGCTTCACAGGAGGTGCGAAACGAAATACTTCGGGCCTTATCTCGACCCGCCCGGAATCATCCTGTTTGAACCGAACCCTTCGGTACTCTCTCCCGAAATCCTTAACGATCTGCTTCTGGTCGAGGTCGAAGAGTTGGAGCTTATATTCTTCGGCATGGCAGATTACGAGGTATTTATCCTTGTAAGACTCCGCTATGAATTCGGCGATGTGGCTGGCAATGAGGGCTTTTCCTCCTGCTATCCGTTTGGCAAACCACCGGACTGGAAACTCTAGCTCAAGCTCCTCGACGGTCTTGTTATCTGATATATATCCCAGAGTCCAGTTAACATCAATGATCTTCGCCTCATCCCCCACTTTGTCTAATTGGGGGGGGCCATAGCGAGCGGTCACAAAGAAGTCATCGTGAACAGCGCACAACCTGGATACGCTGCGTGCCGGCCTGAACTCACGGATAAACTCACCGTCATGACTCATCAGCATGATTTTATTGGGTTGCCCCTGGAGAACGATGAGTGCATCATCGGATATGATAAGGTCACTTATCCCCTCCAATTCACCCGGTCCCTGCCCCTTTTTATAAAGGTTTTTTATAAACTGTCCATTTGCATCGAATTTAAGTAACTGGTCCTCATCGACCACAAAGAGAGAGCCATCCGGGGCAATCTGGATATCACGCGGGGATTTTAAATAATAATCAGCCTGAGCATCCTCTATCCGCTGCACCTCATACAATTTCAGAACACGCCCGGCTTCTTCTTTTTCAGACCCTACTCCCATGTTACCAAGAATCGGGATGACGAAGCCTGCCATCATCACCAGCACTGTGATAAGGATCAACTGCTTTCTTTGACATTTTCTTTTAAATTTTTCTGACATCATTACTCCTTAGATGTTCTGTGCTTAGAATCTGTTTATATATTAAAACGACGACAATCCAAGAAAGTTGCTGACATTCACTCATAGCACAAGGAATCGATCAGATCTGCGTGGGCCGCTATTACCGCTGCTTTTCTCTGCATATTTATATGGAATGCTCTCGCTGTGGGATGCAAGTCAAGCAGCTCTACGACAGAGCAAAAAAGCACTATTAGACAGTTATTGAGCACGCTCCCGAGCGTGACTGTGACTATTGTTGTTGAAAATATTGTGAGAAAATCATTATCTATTGTCCGGTGATAGAACGCTGGATAAACGCAAGGATACCCATGATGAGAAAGCTTATGACCGTTACAACAGTCCAAACTTTGCCCGCATGGCTTGCCACTCCAATCATTCCGCCAGTCCCGGCAAAGAGCAACATGATATATGGTATAACGATCCCTTGATTCTGACGAAAATCGACCTTTAAGACATAATCTAACAGTAACTCGACAACAAGATATGTGATCATCAGGCCTAGCTGTATAAAATATAAAAAAGGCCGCTTGAAGCCAAAAGCTGTAATGAACAGATAAGTGAGTGGAACAAAACTCGATATAAGAGTTATTCCTAACCAATACTCGATTTTTGGCCTATTGCTCAGGCGTGCAATAAAAACAGTTATCACAAGAACGTTAATCAGATTAGCAACAATTGCACCCACAAGATTTGAAACTTGTATTGAATCTGTCATAAAAACGAACTCCAAAATTAATATTAATGTAATCTATGTTTTCCACAACCTCGGGATCCACATTGGTACCTCCCGCATGTATCGCTCATATTCCTCACCAAAGCGTGCAAGCAACAACCTCTCCTCATGCCTTGATATGTAGTGCAAAAACAATATCGCGATACCCCAAACGAATGCGGCAGCAAGTGATAAACTCATCATTAGAAGACCAAGATAGAGTAGAATCTCGCTCAAGTATATTGGATGACGGATAACTCCGAACACACTTTTCCTTATTACACCGGGTTTCTCTCTCTTTTCGCCAAAAACAATAGACAGACCTTTTCCTGCCAGATAAGCAGATATAACGAACAATGCAATTCCAATAGGTGCCCTGATGGCATTTGGAACATAGTGATTCAGGAAAGTTGTGTACTCGAGAATGTATGTGTCAACTACCCAGGTCACCACAAACAGACAAGCTAACAATATTTGTCCAGCATCGCCAAACCTGTGTTCTCCGATAAGATCACTCCGATGTGGCAGCGTTTCTTTCTGCGCGTGATGTTGAGCCATGCTACCTCCTTTTCCCCTTCTCATCCTTAAAGAAATGCGCGCTAACAATTACTATACTGATTCCCTCTAAAAACATGCTTAAAATGCAGTATTACCTTATCAATATCCTTGCTATATCGCAAGCTATGTTTCTGACGGTTTA
>CAZXJE010000383.1:0-2799 GCA_964640835.1 uncultured Eubacteriales bacterium | reverse complement strand
CCACCACATAATTGGACCACTCAATAACGCAATGTGACATATACCATCACGTTTTCGGAAATGCTTACAGTCGATAAGGGCGTCTTGACTATTGAGGGGGTTCAGAATATCATGAAAAATCATGAAATACGAAAGCGTGATTGTCGGTGCACTGGAGACGAACTGTTACATCGTCTACTGTCAAGAAACTCTGGAGTGTGCGATCATCGACCCGGGCGCAGAGCCTGAGAAGATTTTTCGCCTTATCAGACACAAAGGTCTGAAGCCCACAATCTTGATCAACACGCATGGTCACGTGGACCACATCGGCGCCAATCGGGATATCAAGGACAAATTCGACATTCCTCTCTACCTGCATGCGGCAGATAGTCCGATGCTTGGAAACGTCCTTCAATCTGAATTGAGCTTTTTCCTTGGGGCCAAAGAATCTCCTCCCCCTGATAAATTTTTAGAAGAGGGAGACGAGATCAAGATCGGCAATGTTTCTCTCTCGGTTATTCATACACCCGGTCATTCTCCCGGAAGTGTGAGCTTGTTGGGTGATGGCATTCTTTTCTCCGGGGATACTCTTTTCTTCGGAGGCGTCGGCCGAACAGACCTTCCGGGCGGTTCTTGGTCGGAAATGGAGAGCTCCATCCGAGAAAAAATATTCACTTTGCCTGCAGACACTGTGGTCCTCCCCGGACATGGCCCCACTACAACCGTCGATCAGGAGACGAAGTTCAATCCATTCATCCGATGAAAAATCTCTCGGCCTCCCCAGATGGGGTTCGTCAGACGTTCCTCGAGTATCTCTCCGTCGAGAAAGGCCTCTCGCTAAACACGATCCAATCCTATTCTCGCGACCTCAATAAGCTCTTCCTCTTTTTCCAGAAAGAGAAAATTCCTTGGATGAGGGCGAGGGAGTCGGACTTGGTCAAATTTATACATCATATGAGCCGTTCGGGCCTCTCTGCACGCTCCTTGGCGCGACTCATTTCCTCCCTGAAGTCTTTTTACAGATTTCTCATCTTGGATGGAATCCTAAAAAAAAATCCAGCCATTAATCTCACATCTCCAAAAAGCTGGCTCTCTCTCCCAAAGTTTTTGTCAGTCAAAGAGGTGGAGTCGCTTCTCTGCCAGCCCAAAGAAAACGAAACCCGAGGAATCCGGGATAAAGCCATGCTCGAGCTTCTCTACGCCACTGGCCTCAGGGCATCAGAGCTAGTGTCTCTAAGAATGAGTGACCTGAATCTTGAGGACGGTTTTCTTTTCTGCCGGGGCAAAGGGGGCAAGGAGAGGATCGTCCCCCTTGGTGGCTCTGCGACGGCAGCAATACACCGGTATCTCACGGAATCTCGACCGGGATTTTTGCTTAGGGACAGCGAGTTTCTTTTTCTGACCTACCGGGGACAACCATTCACGCGGCAGGGTTTTTGGAAGGTTCTCAAAAAATATGCCGCGGAAGCAAATCTTGATGAAAAGATAAGCCCTCATGTCTTGCGCCATTCATTTGCCACCCATCTCTTGGAAAGAGGGGCTGATCTCCGGTCTGTCCAACTCATGCTCGGACACAGCCAGATAACCACTACACAAATCTACACACATGTCAGCCGGAAACAACTCCGCCGTTTGTATGAGAAATACCACCCCCGCGCTTGAATACTCCAAGGTGTAATGTGAATTATTCACGAACCGAGGTCGCTGCAAAGGCGAGGCAGTGGCCTACGAAGCTGTAGTGAACTACCGCGAGTAGGCTACAACGAAGGCTTTGTAGTGAGATCGGTTCGCCCGAAGGGTAAAAGAAGCTGACAATAAGATATTGAATCTTCTTTCATATTAAATGGTGTTTAAATAAATATTTGTCAGCTGCTTTTATGAATAATTCAGAGGATTATTTTTTGAGGCGTCTCATGATGGAGATCTCCACATCCACATCGTAGGAATGAGACAGATAAGAGGAGTTCTCCTCGTCACCCGTGGAAGAATGGCGCTTCCAAGACCAGTGAAAATCCTTCTTGATGGACTCATCGAGGAGCTCATTTTTACTGAAATAAACCTGGTTCGATCCTGTATAAATGTGCAAATTATATGCGATATCCGTCGGGTGATAAGAGTTTTCTTTCGAAGCTGGCAGGTGTAGATAATATCGATGGTTCTGGCCTTGCTGGGGAACTTGGAATCCACGGACAAAGAAATCGAAATGAATGTTCTCTTTCTTTGTCAGGATATAGTTAAAAGCAAAGCTGGGTTTGTCAGAGAACTTTGTTATTTTTTTCTCTGGGGTGTCTAATTGCCTCTTTTTCTCCTGCGGCTCCCATCGGAGCAGCTCGGAATTTTCATGATACAGGATGAAATCCTGGCCATCCTGTTCCATGCAGCCCGACCACTGAATAGTGTATGCATATTTTCCGGAATAGGATGTCTTCGCCTCGTCGAGAGTGTATGTACCCTTGGATGTGAGCCGTAGGCTAATCTCCCACCAATACTCTTTTGGGTGGAGAGTTTTTGACGATCCGATTAATCCTATACCCATAAGAAGGAACAACATCAAGGCAAAGATCGACTTTCTCACCATCACTATGTTTATAGAATAAATTTGAAATTATTTCCACCCCAAAAAACCCAGCTGAATTATTCATAAATTATGCCGACACAATTATGAATCTTCCTTGATATGTATGAAGTAGATTTGGTGATGCAAAATGTCGCACACATTTTTTCTATTTGCATTTTTTTATTTTGTGTCGGCATTCTTTACCCTTCGGGCGCCGACCCAACCTAACCCGCCGATCTCACTACAAAGCCTTCGTTGTAGCC
>CAZXJE010000382.1:0-2819 GCA_964640835.1 uncultured Eubacteriales bacterium | reverse complement strand
TTTTATGAATAATTCAGATTAAAAGGGTTTCAGGAAAGTGCAGTTAAAGACCTTAGGCCGCCCTGTCCTGTCGCTGCGGACCTCTCCCCGCAAATAACAGGCAGGCGGAGAGCCGAAGGTCAAGCATTTCGTCTCCCCCACGCCTTCCAAAAGTCCTGTCTCATCCTCAAAGAGAAAAAAGTATTTTTGACTGCTGTTCACACCTTTGCGCCGTGCATCCACGACCCTGAGAACGAGATCCACGGTGTGGCCCACATAGTCCTTCACATTCTCGACCCGAAGGGCCGGCCTTTTTCCCTTGAAGAGAGACAGAGAATCTCCTTCAGGATCGAACCCGAGCGACTCGATAAGCATCCGCTTTTTCTGTTTCTGATCCAGGTCCGTGACCTCTCCCATACCCTCGATCCCTCTGAAATAGCGGAGGATCTGCTGGGTCCTCCGCGGTTCGAGGGAATCGAAGACCCCCGCCTTGATAAGAGTGAAAAGCTCGGCCTTGGTGAGAGACACGCGAAAAAGGAAATCCTCGATGGAGGCATAGTCCCCTTTTCCTCTCTCTGTGATGATCTTCTCGGCCGTCTTCATTGCCAGCCCTTTGATGGACATCAGGCCGACACGGATACTCTTTCCCTCCACTGCGAACTGGAAATCACTCCTGATCACATCCGGTCCTAACACTCTGATCCCTCGCCTTTTGGCCTCCTCAATGTATTCTGCCAGACCATAATAACCACCTCCGGCATTGAGCACCGAAGTGAGATAGGGAACGGGGTGATGGACTTTCAAATAAACGGCCTGGTAGGCCATGTGGGCATAGGAAGCGCTGTGGGCTTTATTGAAGGAGTAGGAGGAGAACTCTTTCATCACCTTCCACAATTTCTGGACATCTGCTGTGGTGTATCCCCTCTCCCCGGCCTCTCTGAAAAACCGCGCTTTCATCGGAGGGTCTGGACCTTTCTTTTTGAGGCTTCGACGAAGAAGGTCCCCTTCTTCCGGAGGCATTCCCGCCACCCGTTCGGCCACCTGCATCACCTGCTCTTCGTAGAGGAGAAGCCCTTCGGTCTCGGGAAGGATCTTTGTCATGAAAGGATCACGGAAGGAAGGCCTCCCCTCACGGTTTCGAAGGAGCGCTTCTTTCATGCCGCTTTCTGTCGGGCCGGGACGGATGAGAGCCAGGGCTTGCGTCAACTCGTAAACATTCTCCGGTTTCATGCGACGGAGGAGGTTCATCATGGCAGGGCTTTCCACCTGGAAACAGCCGATGGTCTCGGCGTCCCTCAAAAAACTGTAGGCCTTCCTGTCCCGGGGCGGAATGCTCTTAATCTTCAGTATCTTTTTGGTTGCAGAAACAGCTGCCAATCCCCGGACAGAGAGAAGGTCGAGCTTGATAAGTTTCAAATCCTCCACGGCATCACGGTCGAAGTGAGACATAACATAACCCTTTGCCGATTCTGTCAGCGGAAGATAGCGGTCGACAGGAAACGGTGTCAGGATGACACCCCCCACATGGAGGGAATTTTCACAGTAGACAGAGGTCAGGTCAGACGCAGTCTTCCATATCTCCATGGTTCCGGGTGGGGGCTTGTCCTTCTTCAGAAAATCAGGTTCGGCAAAGAAAGGAGCTCTTTTGCTCAAGGACCGGGATTCCGCAGGAGGAAGCCCAAATGCGCGGGCTGTCTCGTAAAGGGCGGAGCGGGCACGGTAGTTTTTCAGGCTGCAGACAAAGGCCGCTCCCGTCTGTCCTTTGCCGTATTTTTCCAGAACGTAAGACAGAACCTCATCCCTTTTTCTGGAGTCAAAATCGAGGTCGAAATCAGGAGGGTCATCGCGTCCTTTGTTGAGGAATCTCTCGAAGTAAAGGTCAAACTCGATCGGACTGACTCGGGAGATTCCGAGGAGATAGGCCAGAAAGGAGGAAGCTCCTGAGCCCTTGAGATTGTGGAGGATCTCACGGCGCTGTGCAAACTCCACAACATCATGGACAACCAAAAAATAGGGGGCAAAACCGGATTGTTCCACCACATCGAGCTCTCTTCTGGCTCTCTGCCTCTCCCTCCAACTCAAGTTCTTCATGGTTCGCAACCTGTCCATCACCACATTCCGCAGGGTTGTGGGAAAAAGATCTTCGGGAAGCGAAGGGACGATACTTTCGAAGGAAAATTGACATTTCTCCGCCACTTCAAGGGTCTTTGTGAAAAAAGCCTTTGCCCTCGAGCCAAATTTCTTCAAGGCCAGGGCCTCCTGATCCGGGCCGAAAATCTTCATCCTGTGTTTCAACCGGTCCCTTTCTGGAGGAAAAGGGATCTTTTTCTGGATCGAGTGGAGGAGGATGAGCCTCTCGGGATTTTTTATGAATTTCAGGGAATTGGCCCAGACAAGAGGCACATTGTGCTGGGCCGCCCAGGAAAGGACCCTCTCGAAGTTAAAAAAATCGCCGCCAAGGTAGAAATCCTCGCCAGCAAGGTCCGCCAAATCTTTCGGAAACTTTTCCTCTCCGGATTGCGGGATCGATACCACAACCAATCCCTCCGCTGATGTCAGTTTTTTCCGGTTGAGGGTTTCCATCAGATTCCAGTAGCCCTTTCTGCTCTTAACGAGGAAGAGAAACGTTCTTTCCTGAAGGGTTACCTCACAGCCAAAGATTGGGGTGAATCCGCACTCCAGCGCGTTTCTCTTCCATTTCCCCCAACCGTAAATATTTTCGCTATCGCTCAGGGCCAAGGAAGGACAATTTTTCTGAGAGGCCCAGGAGGCCAGCTCTTGCAGGGTTGCTCCTCCTTTGCCTTTGCTGTAAACAGAATGGACTCTCAATGGAATAAACA
>CAZXJE010000381.1:0-2860 GCA_964640835.1 uncultured Eubacteriales bacterium | reverse complement strand
GCGATGGCAAGAGGAGCCGTGCTTCCCATCATCTTTTTTTCCATTCTTTTCGGATTTTTTGTCACTAAGCTTTCCGCAAACCCGCGGGCCCATCTCACTGATTTTTTCCAGGCAGCTTTCGAGACCATGATGAAACTGACCCTGTTTGTAGTCTGGAGTGCTCCGTTGGGTGTATTCGGCATCATCTCCCGCATCGTTGCCAAAACCGGATTCGAGGCGTTCAGGTCGCTCGGTTTCTATTTCCTTGTTGTTCTTTTAGGATTGGCGGTTCATGCCTCAGTGAATCTCCCCTTACTCCTCTCTTTAGTGGGCAGGGTAAACCCACTCAAACACTACAAAGGAATGCCTTCGGCTTTGCTCATGGCGTTTTCGACCTGTTCGACTATTGTGACGCTCCCCCTCACGATGAAAGCCGTCACAGGAAATTCGAGAGTATCCGAGAAAGTCTCCAACTTTGTCTTGCCTATCGGGGCCACTGTCAATATGGACGGAACTGCACTCTACGAATGCGTTGCAACCATATTCATCGCACAAGTCTATGGATTTGAACTCTCTGTGGGCGCACAATTTATGGTCGTCATCACAGCTCTCCTGGCCTCCATAGGTGCCGCAAGCGTACCCATGAGTGGGATGGTCATGATGTCTATCATTTTGAAGGCCGTGGGTCTTCCTTTGGAAGGAGTGGCCATCATTCTGGCAGTAGACCGAATCCTGGATATGTTCCGGACGACGATCAATGTCCTGAGCGATAGTTGTGGCGCTGTCATCGTGGCCCGACTGGAAGGGGAAAAACTCAAAGGAATTGGAGAAAGTCCTCAGTAGTAATACCAGATAGTTTTGTAATCCGACACATTCTCACCGATATTCTTGAGCTTTTTTAAATAATCATAGATTGAAACATCCGTGTAGACATAGGTATCAGCCAGGTCCAGCTTTTTTTCCCAGGGGTGAAACTCATAAACCCGGCGGCCATCGGGAAGAATGGAAATGATATCATGGTGCTGAAGCGCTCTCAGGTAATTTTTCCCTAAACCGGGAACATTAAACACAATTTCATCCGTTCTGACTGTGCCCGGCATGAGCCTGGCTTCTTCCTTCTGTTCTTGGAGCAGTCTGGGAATTGGAACACGATAGTCGTCCGTCTCTTCTTTCCCTTTGGTATTGAATGTGTAATAAGGTGTGACTCCGATCAAACGCAACCTGTTTCGCGCCGCAGCGGCTTCGAATTTGCGCGAATTGAAGAAGGTATACACCAGCTGATTATAGACTTCTATTCCATAGCGACGGAACTTTTGGACAGCTTCTACAGATTGAGGCGTGATCTCATACGCGTGTTCAAAATGAGAGACTATAAGGATCTCTCTTTTGCCGGGAATATGAAAATGGGTGATGTCCTTGACCAGAGCATCTGTGATCCGTTGGGGCAACGTTACCGGAGTCCGTGTGCCTATTCTGATCCTCTGGATATGCTCCATCCGGGAAAGCTTAAAAAGCAGGTTTTCTATCCTTTCGTTGGATAAAATAAGAGGATCTCCCCCTGTAATGAGAACCTCGTTGATCTCAGGAGTGTTGGCTATCCAATCCAGCGCTTTCTGGACTTTAGCTTTGGGAAGTATGGCAGCACGCGAATAGACATCTTCAATCTCCCAGTTTCGCTGGCAGTACACACAGATTTGAGGGCAGGTCAACACGGGCTTGAGGATGACGATTTGAGGATAACGCCTGGTTATTCCTTCTATAGGCGATGTGTCCCGTTCCAGCATAAAGTCCATTGAACCTTCATCATTGGATCTGAATTCTTTTAATTTGTTGATGTAGTGCAACGACGGGATCACTTGGGCTCGAATACCCCGATCTTTCCCCTGTTCGGGCTCAAAATCCATCAAAGACAGATAGTAAGGAGTAATACCGAATGGTATTTTATATTTTTTGGCTAACCTTACAGCTTCGTATTCTTCATCAGTGAGTTTAACCAGCGTACTCAGTGGATTCACATCCCTGATGATATGGCGGACCTGCCATCGCCAATTGTTCCATTCAGAACCAGTGGCATCAAAATACCGGAGAATCCTCTGTTTGTTTTTGTACCGGCGCCGCTTAGCATCTTCGTCGAGGCCGCTAGGGTATCGTGTGCAGAATTTTTCCACAGTTCTTGCCATCCGCGAAAGATCAGTGGACCGTAGTTTCGCAGCTTTTACTCCATGATATTTAGCAAATGCGGGCACATTTTCGGGATACACATCTGCATGGCCAGAGATGCCGCGAAAAAGATGATCCAGCTCAGCAAAAAAACCAGGAGTGGGGAGAGCAACAGATTTTTTCCTTTTATCGTGGATCAAATCATCGATGTACTTTAAAAAACTGAATTCCGCAAGCACTGCACTGCGGCGTGAAATGATATTGCGAAAGACGAGAATTGCATCCCGCCTCAAGATCCACTTGAGAGAAGACTCACCGGGATTTTCTTCAAACGAATCGATCAGCATTTTAGTCAACAGTGCTCTGATCTTTATGCGTTTTTTATCGAAAGGATCCTTGGATATCATGATCCTTTTTAAAGGAGGAACAGCATCCAAGGATTTTAATAGTCTTTTTTTTACTCTATCTTCCATTTTTTTTAAGCGAGAACCTACATTTCTATTTAATACTATTTCGAGCCGAATGGAAAAATTGCTTAATACTTGGAGTTATTATAGCATCAAATGGAGATAAAAATGAAGTATAAAGCCGCATTTGAAACATTTAAGCTACCCAACGTGCTGAAATTGCTTGAAATGAGAGTTAAAAAAGACCTCCCCAAATCTAACCTGGATTATTCACGAGTTGAGGTTGCTGCAGCGGCGAGGAAGTGGCCCATGAA
>CAZXJE010000380.1:0-2872 GCA_964640835.1 uncultured Eubacteriales bacterium | reverse complement strand
CAAAAAAAAGGAGGCGCTATAGAAAAGGCTTGCATCACATCATCATAGAAGCATCCCCAAACCGTGATGACAGGAATTTCTTTGCGTTATTGAGTGTTCCAATTCTGTGGTGGAGAAAACCGTGAGAAGGACCCTAGGCAGACACGGCACTTTTTTTGTAAGGTTCGTTCCCCGAACAGACCGTTTGGGAAATGGTCCCTACATCGAAACAGAGCCGCACTGTTTTCCCGTTAATAGTTTTTAAAACCAATAATTGGGACACTCGGAATATCACTCATCCTGGCTTAGGGGAAGCTTCCTGCATGCTCTTTGATTGCAATGGTCATCGAATTATGCTAATTTTTCAATCATGAAGGTTGCCATAGCGCAGATTGCACCTCACTTGGGAGATGTGGAAAAAAATTTCGAAGTCCATTTGAATTTAGTCGAACAAGCACAAAAAAATAAGGCAGACCTGATCGTTTTTCCAGAATTGAGCCTCACTGGATACACCCTCCAAGATTTTGTTCCCGACGTGGCATTAAAGCCCGATGAGTCTTCCATCTTCCAACGATTGAAGCAATTGAGTGAAGAGATATCTCTTGTTGTCGGATTTGTAGAGGAGAGAGAAAGGGGTCTTTTTTTTAACTCAGCGGCATATCTCTCGGATGGAAAAATACTCCACATCCACCGCAAGGTTTTTTTACCCACCTATGGGATGTTCGAAGAATTGAAGTTTTTTGGCCAAGGAAAAAACTTTTTGACCTTTGAATCACCCTTCGGAAAAACAGGGCTGATGATCTGCTATGATTTCCTCCACTACGGCGCGGGGTATCTTCTTTTTGCAGGAGGCTCAGAGATAGTCATCGTCATCAGCGCAGCTCCCGGACGGGGAATCTCTGGCAAGGAAGGATGGGAAACCAGCCACATGTGGGAACTCATGGGAGAATCTCTATCCCGATTTTCCACCTCCTTTGTCATTTATGCAAACAGAGTGGGTTTTGAGGATGGGAAATCATTCGCAGGAGGGTCCTTTATCTACAATCCCGGCGGCAGGCTTTTAGCCAAAGCGTCGTACGGAGATGAGGAATTTATGGTGACGGACATCGACCTTGATGAGATCCGTACCTTTCGCAAAAAATGGCCTTATAAAAGGGATGAGAAGCCAGAGATAGTCCTGGAGGCTCTTAAAAGAATCGTCAAAGCATATGAAGATTAACGCTCCCTTCGTCGAAAAGATCCTCACCAAGTTTATCAAAGAGGAACTGTCAAAGTTTGATTTTTCTAGAGGAATATTGGGCCTATCAGGCGGGCTGGATTCGACTGTCTGTGCATTCCTGGCTTCCAAGGCCCTAGATCCGGACAACGTCATTTGTCTCATCATGCCCTACGGAAACACATTCGGAAGTGATATCGATGACGCACAGGAGGTTGTTCGTTTTCTCGGGATAAGATCCAAGGTTATAAACATCGCTCCCATGGTGGACAGTTACTTCAAAGATCATCCTACAGATAACAAAATCTTGATCGGGAATAAAATGGCGCGGGAGCGGATGTCTATCTTGTATGACTACTCCGTAAGGGAAGGCGCGCTCATTCTGGGTACCAGCAATAAGACTGAGTTGCTTCTCGGTTATGGAACGATCCACGGAGATATGGCCTGTGCGATCAATCCGCTGGGCGATCTATTCAAATCACAGATCCGAGAGCTAGCGCAGTATTTGGGAGTCCCGGAAAGGATACAGAAAAAAGCACCCACCGCAGGTCTCTGGGAGGGACAAACAGACGAAGAAGAGCTTGGGCTGACTTATGAAAATGTCGACAAATTGCTCTATCAAATGGTTGATAAAAGACAAACTGCAGACGAAGTTTTCGCTTTAGGATTCGACAAAAGGATGGTAGAACGTGTGCACTCTCTTGTGAAAAAATCCGAATTCAAGCGAAAACTTCCCCCAATCGCCAAACTCTCAGATCGCACGGTAGGGCACGATTTTCTATTCCCATACGATAGAGAACGATAGTCAAGCCTCCAAGAGAAACACCATGGATAACGGTATCAACGAGGAAGAACGATCCGGCATACTCTACGTGGTTGCCACTCCAATAGGGAATCTGGGAGATCTGACCTTTCGTGCACTCAAAACTCTCGAGAGGGTGCAATTTATCGCTTGCGAAGACACCCGTCAGACCAAAAAAATCTTGACCGCCTACAACTTCAAAAAAGAGCTTTTCAGCTATTTCCAGCCCAAAGAGAAACAAAAAATTCCTCGAATCATCCACCGGCTCAAAAGGGGTGAGGATGTGGCATTGGTTTCGGACGCAGGGACACCGGGCATTTCAGACCCCGGCTTCCCTCTCATCAGAGAGGCCATAAATCAGGGGATCAGAGTTGTTCCTATCCCTGGGGCTTCGGCCGTAACTGCGGCCCTGTCTGCGGCGGGGCTGCCGACACACAGATTCCTTTTTCTGGGCTTTCCTCCGCCTAAAAGAGAAGCGACAAAAAAGTTGTTGCAATCACTCAGGGACGAAACTGGAACTCTAGTCTTTTATCTCCCCCCGAGAAAGCTTCCCGCTTTCCTCATTCTCATTCAGGAAACCTTAGGAGAAAGACAGATTGTATTTGCCAGGGAGATGACAAAAATATACGAGGAATTCACTCGAGGCACAACCAAAGAATTGATCCTTTCCATGGAAAAAACATCTCACAAGGGAGAAGCGACAATCCTCATCGGCCCCCCAAAAAAACTAAAAAAAACGCCGTAAAGCATCAGGCGAATGGCTCAAGGGTAAATCCAACTCTAGAGGATCTAAGGAGTTTTTCTCGGGCGAAAAAATTTTTTAAAATACCCTTGAAATAAACTTGACATATGCACACTCATATATTATATTATGT
>CAZXJE010000379.1:0-2897 GCA_964640835.1 uncultured Eubacteriales bacterium | reverse complement strand
GGGCTACAACGAAGGCTTTGTAGTGAGATCGGCGGGTAGGTTGGGTCGGCGCCCGAAGGGTAAAAGATGCTGACAATAAGATAGTAAATGTTTTTAAAATTTAAATTTGTCAGCAACTTTTATGAATAATTCAGATCAGTTAGTCCATTTGAGGGTAGAGCAGAGCGTTGAGCAAGAATTTATATGTACCGTGAGATTGAGCACGGTGCTGACACCGGAATCCGATGAGGACGATGTGTCCTTTATTGTGTTTCAAATCCACAACAGCTGCTTTTCTGGCGAGCTGGTCTTCTCCCAATAGCCAACCGCTCAAAAGGACATCTTCTTTGGGATAACTGGCAACAACAGTCCTATTCCACTCACCTGAGGGTACACGTGTACTCATGGCAAGACTGCGGGAGAACATCGCCGCAGCTTCTGCAGGCATTCCATAGCCGATCGGGGATGAATTATCCACTTTGATCTTGAGGAGGGAGGTGGGGCAGAAGAATTTAGTGCGATCGACCCTTTCCAGGGCATTGCTCACCGGTGCCTCAAAATCCTTAAAGACAAGGCCCGTGGCACTGTTCAAGGTGACGAGTATCCCACCTTTTTCCACAAAGGCTTTGAGTGCATCGACGCCTTCCTTACCGATCCCGCCCTCGTACTCAGGAGGAATATTTGCTCCGCGGAAATAACGAGCGTAAGGGCTGGTCGGACTGGGTTTTCCATCTTTAATCATATCGGCATTTTCATCGGAGAAGACGATTACATCGTACTTAGCTTTCAGGTCGAGCTTTTCTTTTTTGGTACCCTTAAAATCTTTGTTGTGCAAAGTTGTAAAGGGGACAGCTAGGTCATCAAAAACAAACCGTGTCCAGCCTTCGTCCATGTTGGAGCGCCAGGATTGGTAGAGTCCGATCCGCGGATTTTTCAGGGGTGACTTCGGAATATCGTCGACGCTATCGAGTTCATAGGCCTCAACATGCCACTTCTCCAAAAGTCCGGGAAGAGATTTTTGAACCTGTGGTGTGTTCTTTACGATAAAACTTCCCGTGCATGCGTGTATTGTGTCGCTAGAGATATAGTTTTTTGTGCGATAGACCTCTGCATTCTCTTTGAGGAGAGCGAATATGACGGAATAAGAAGCATTTTTTTTGGAATCGAGGACGATATATGGTGCTGTTGCTTGAGGGGGTGTAATGGAAGGATAGGACACTTCATCCAGTTTTGTAAGGTCTGCCTTAAAAGGATAATCGATCTGTTCGCAACGAACACCCATTTGCAATGGGAGCGTCCAACCGGCATTATCGTAGGGTGGTTCAGGTGGGCCACCCGGGTACTGTCGAATATCAGGATATTTTTGCTTCTCGAGCAAAGCCTGCGCATACGGCCGGTAAGGTTGTGAAAGAAGAACGACAAACGATCCTGCTGGATAAACTTTCCCACCGGCGGTGAAGTCTGCGTTGGCTTGGTGGACTTCCACTCCGCCCATCCGCAGGATACCCATCATTCTCAATGTCGTGGGATAATCTCTCTGTGTTTTAGGAATGACAAAAGCAAAAGGCTGCCCCTCTTCTCTTTTTTCGATACCATCCTTGCACATCTTGTAGAAGTTGAACAGAAAATCTTCCTTGTGGAGATATACTGTTTTGACAAGACTCATGGATAGGACGAGTTCATAGTCTACGATATCTCTCAATCTCCACCAGCCTCCCGGCCAGGGATCCGGAAACTGCATCCGCTTTTCTATATAATCGTTGGATACCTCTGTGGGGTCTATATAGATCGGAGCCGCAACTCTCACTGATGCCATTTCACTGAGAAGACCTATCGAGTTGTGGAGCCATGACGTGTCGTCACACGCGCCGATCCACCATCCTGTGAAGCTTCTGTCATAGACAACCCCTGAGTGTCCTTCCTTCTGCAGGTCAAAGGCCATGTTTGTTCCACACAGGGCCACGCCTCTCCAGACAAGAGGATGTACGGTCGGCACAGGGGGATTCATGAATGGAGGCACAAAAAGGCGCGCGCCAGTGGAACCCATCTGGTGCTCGTCAATGTGGACCTGAGGGATCCAGTCATGATAGAGAACCTTGGTCACGGCCTGAGTTTCTGGGAGGTTGAACATGAACCAATCGCGGTTATTGTCATGGCCGGCATAGTGATGATACAACCACGGCATCGAGCCGCCTTCATATTTTGTGCCCACATATTTCCTGAACCACTCTGTGACCATCTGATGGCCATCCGGATTGATATGGGGGGAGAGAATAACGATCACATCTTTGAGTACCTTGTCTGCATCGAACGGCGTTTTTCCTGTGACCAGGTTGTAAGCGAATTCCAGAGACATTTGGGAGGCGCCGATCTCTGTTGCATGTTGAGAGCAGGTGATGCAAAAGATCGCCTTGCCCTGCTTCGCTAACTGTTTAGCTTCTTCGGGATTCAGGTCTCTGGCATCACGCAACCTTTTGGTGATGCTCTTGTACTCATCGAGCCTTGCCATATTTTCTTCTGCAGTGATCACGGCAAGGATCATGGGTTTTTTCAGAACGGTTTCTCCGATAGTCAAGACTTTGATCTTCTCTGATTCCGAATCGAGTTTTTTAAAATAGGCGAGAATCTGATCATAATCAGCGAGTTTATGGTCTGCTCCGACTTTGTGGCCGAGAAATTCCTCGGGGGAAGTCTGTGCCACTAAATAGGAAGAAGCAAAAAACAGGATTAGAAGGCCGATGGAAAGAGCTTTTTTGTTCATAAAGTCCTCCTTTTATTAATGTCAAAGAAGATTTTCTATCACCCTCACTAATCCCTGTCAAGCCCTAATCTGAATCTAATCTGAATTATTCATAAAAGCTGCTGACAGATTTATATTTAAAGAACAATCAATATCTTATTGTCAGCATCTTTTACCC
>CAZXJE010000378.1:0-2897 GCA_964640835.1 uncultured Eubacteriales bacterium | reverse complement strand
ATGCGCAGCCCATGCTGCTTGATCAACTTCAATACTTGTACTCGAACTTAATCCGAGCCGACCAAAGGCCCGGTCAAGATGCATACAATCGTTATGAGGAGCTGAACAGCGGGCTCCAAGAACAGATCAAGAAGATTGTGGAATAGACTAAAGAAACTGCGCGGGAAAATAAAGTCATTGAAATAATGGCAAGAAAAGCATCCGATACGACTCCGAATCCTAAAACCAGCACTCAACTTGCTCGTGATCTGGGATTCTGGGCAGCGCTATCCATCGGCGTCGGCACCATGATTGGCGCCGGCATTTTTGTCCTTCCGGGCATTGTTGCCAGCAAGGCCGGGCCTGCCGTCCTCCTCTCCTTTATAATCTGCGGAACCATCTCTGTCCTCATCGCATTGTGCATGACCGAGTTGGCCACAGGCATGCCCTATTCGGGAGGCGGATATCTATTTGTCGTGAGATCTTTCGGTCCTCTAATAGGATCCATGATGGGTTGGTGCTTATGGCTGAGCCTTATTTTCGCCTCAGCATTCTACATGATCGGTTTTGGACACTACCTGAGAGATGTCTTTGGAGTTTCACCAACACTGATCGCTCTCGGGATGATGTTGCTCCTCGTCCTCCTCAATTATATAGGCGCCCGGGAGACCGGAGGGACTCAAACTGTCATTGTTATCATCCTGCTTATTATTTTGGCACTGTTTGTCCTCCGGGCGATTTTTTCTATCAACTTAGGAAACTTGACGCCCTTTGTACCTTCAGACATCGGATTTTCCGGAGTTCTGATCACTTTGCCCATCCTTTTTATCACATTCATGGGATTTGCCGAGATCGCTGCCATCTCAGAGGAGATCCGTAATCCCAGCCGGAATCTGCCTCGATCGATTGTTGGATCTGTTGTTGTGGTCACTATCATTTACTGCGCAGTGGTATTTTGTCTGCTAGCCCTTAGAGCATATAACGACCCGAATATGGCAAAGGAGACTGTTCTCATGGAAGTGGCCAGAGAATTGATGGGTGGAGGCGGATATGGTTTGATCCTTTTGGGAGGCATCTTAGCAACGGTTTCCTCGGCCAACGCCAGTATCATGGCCGCCTCACGCATTTCTTTTGCCATGGGCCGCGACCAACTCATGCCTGATTGGTTGAATCAGATCCACATCAGGTTTAAGACGCCTTATCGATCCATTCTTGTGACCGGTGGCCTGACCATGCTCATTCTGCTTATATTGGGTGGCCATCTGGAGCTGCTCGCAGAAGTGGCAGGTTTTTTGAGTCTTGTGCTCTACGCTTTGATCACGATCGGTAATATGGTCATGAGGGGCTCAAAGCTCGACTGGTATAAACCGACATTTAAAACTCCAGGCTTCCCCTTGGTCCCGCTTTTGGGTTTATTAGGCTGTATTTTTGTGATAGTTAACACCAGCCGTTTAACACTCGTCATCGGATATTTGATCTTAGCCGCAAGTTTTGCCTGGTATTGGTTGGTTTTGCGTAAACAGACACAGCTTGTCGGAGCCTCATCTATTCTCTGGAAACAAAAGGTCTTGAAGCCATTGGCTGTACGAGCCGAGGAATACATATCGATGCGCCGCGAAGTTTTTCCTGTCATCCTTGTGCCGTTGGCCAATCCAGAAACAGAAAAATCCCTGTTGAAGCTTAGTACGGCTTTAGCCCGGAGCTATAAAGCACGTTTACGGCTCATCCATGTGATAGATGTACCCATCCAGACGCCTCTCGAAGCTGGTCGAATTGTCTATGAGAAAATGCGTGAAGAAAAAGAAACACTGCTGGATGTGGCCTCCAGACACGCCGCAGAACAGGGTGTAAGGGCCATGGCCAGCGCGATTATCGCTCATAACATCCCTTCTGCGATTCTGAGTGCAGCAGAGATGGAATCCCCGGACTTTGTGGTGATGGGCTGGAAAGGAGAGGCAAAAATTCCTCAACTGCGAAGGACGAACGTGGCTGATGTGTTAAGACTCGCAAAAGGAAATGTCCTTGTTCTCAAAGATAGAGGTATTGAGAGTGTTTACCGTATTCTCGTCCCCATGGGAGGAGGGCCTCACGCTCAACTTGGATTGAGATTGGCTCGCGAACTGGCAGTGGAGTGGAAAGCATCTATTACAACACTCAAGGTTCAGGTCGGACGAGGTATATCAGATGAGAGTTCTGATTTTGAACGCCAAAGCGTTGCTCTCTTCAAGGAACACGCAGAAGAATATGGCAAAGGCCTTTTGGACGAGATCGATGTCAAAGCAGAAATGAGAGTTGAGATAGGGGAAGACATCGCACAGACAATCGTAAAGACCTCAGAGGAATATGATTTGATTGTAATGGGTGCCTCGAATGAATGGGCTCTTCGGCAACGACTTTTTGGATCTCTTCCTGACCAGGTCGCTGATCATTCTCCGATCTCGGTGCTCATGGTGCGTGCAAAACAATAGCGTCCTCTTTCTCCTTTCGTCTTGTTTAAGACAGGATCAGTCACTCTTAGAGGGCACAAGATTCGCTAACTGTACGACCTTCATGTCCAAACATTCCGCCAATAGTACATCGAGAAAGCCTTTATGCATACCAGCTGTGTTTCTATGTATAACAAAGCTAGATTTAAAAAAGATCACTCAGCGGACGAATGTTAAGTTCTGAATGTTTCGTTTTCACAAACAGAATCACATTATCATTCTCTGCTTAGAAAAGCGATTTTGATGCCAAAATTGTAGGTCTAAGACCTAATTAAGCCCTCATTCTGAAGGGAATTTATTTAGAATGAAGGAGTTATTGAGGCCCGTCCCCAATTTATCCAATGAATCCGTCCCAATAAATATTGAGCCTGCTTTCCATATCTATTTTTTCTTTTTAAAAGTCTTTAATTCCCTTTTCAGCTTTTTTATTTC
>CAZXJE010000377.1:0-2898 GCA_964640835.1 uncultured Eubacteriales bacterium | reverse complement strand
TTATATGATATCAAAAACACTCTCAGTTTCCCCAGCGAGGAAACTTCGCTCGGATCCGAGCTGTCCTCACATCTCCCCTTGGGAGATGTACCATGCCCGTCCAGCTCTTCTCACGGTTTTTTCCATCACACAATCTGATCACTTAATACCGTTATTGTGTTCTAAAAACAACACGAATTTGGAAATGCATCCTATTGAACGTCGTCCAGGGCTTAAAATATATACGTAGACAGACGGAAGAGGTTTGAAGTGACACGTCTTGGGACTATTCCCAGGAGGGGGATGGGGGCCGTTGTTCTTAGGCTCTATGCTTGACCAAGTGCTGGATTCCCTCCAGGAGCATGTCCACGTGTTTTTGAGCGATATAAATATGAGTGGAAACTCTTAGGCCGTAGGTACCCTTCTCTGTATTTCCTACAGTCCTTATCACGATGTTATACTTTTCCCGGACATAATTGACGACATCTCTGGGCTCGATCCCATCGATGGAAAATGCCGTCAATCCTCCGCTGATGTAGGGATCTTCCGACGTGTGTAAGCGGACACCTGGAATTTTTTTGAGTTCTCGCTTTAAATACCCCGCCAACGTTTTGATCCGTCTCTCGATTCTCTGTTTGCCAATGTGGTTTTGGAAATCAATAGCCTCTCCCAGAGCGATGGTTAATGCATCCGCCCTCTGCCCCACGGCTTCGAATTTTTTCGCGCTAGCGGAATTATCCCATCCTCCTGTGGCGAGTGTGGCCCAGACCTTATCCAGATGTTCCTTCTTGATATAGAGTACACCTACACCCGTGGGCGCACCCAGCCACTTGTAAGGGCTGGTAGCAAAGAAATCGATATCCATCTCCTTCATGTCGAGGTCGAGCATTCCGATTCCGTGTGCACTGTCTGCAAGGACAAGGATCCCCTTCTCGTGAGCCATTTTGCATAACTCTTTGAGTGGTGAGATCAGACCAGATATATAGACGGTGTGGCTGATACTGATGACTTTTGTCCTGGGAGTGATATTCTTTTCGAAACCGGAGACAAACTCATCCACACTGGCCGGCGGCAGTCCGATGGGGACATAAACGATCTTCACTCCAAATCTTTTCTCCTTGAGGTTCCACGGATGAGTCCCCCCAGGATGTTCCATCGTGGAGAGGATGACTTCATCTTCCTCTTTGAGATCCAGACCATTCGCAATAAAATTCATCCCCTCAGTGGTGTTACGAGTAATGGCGACTTCCTCTGGATCAGCATGAATGAACTCGGCCACTTTTCTCCGAACCTCTTCTTTTTTTCTAGGAATATAAGCATAAGTATCATAAGGATTGGTGGCCTGGACCTTAAAGGTCTTCATCAGGGTGTTGAACACAGGTTTAGGCATGGGACCCACCGTCCCGTTGTTCATCATGATGACTCCCTCTTGGAAGAGAAAATGGCTTCTGACCGCATTCCAATACACACCATCCGGCGATTCGTCCTCGATGTATTTGGAGTTGAGAGATGTGATACTCTGATACATAGAGGCATTCAACTTGCTCAAAGCCGCGATCGAAAGAGTCGAGCCTGCAAGAAAATACTTGACAAAATCCCGTCTGGAATAACTCTCAAAATTGTCTTTAAGTTCCTGAGTGATCGTATTCATAAAAATGTCCTCCCTTTATTGTGCCTTTGTGAATTGTTTGCCGATCGATTGAGCTAAACCTTAACCTTTTTGATATTCGCTTTCTTCAGGTCCATTTGGCCCAGCCCAAGGTCGTGAGCTATTTTGATCTGGAAGATATCCTCTGCCTTTAATCCCCACAGAGTGCAACAATAGGCATCCATTGCCACTCTATCCACTCCGGCAACAACCTGCTGGGGCTTTGTGATCTCTCCCGGGCCCATCGGACCGTTTGTGATGATAAACTCCGTAGCATCCACTATACACAGGGCAGGTAGAACGATCGTGTTGAGGTCCGCGATGCACTGGTCGAGGTGTTTGATGTCGTTGATATCTGTCTTCCAGCCGGGCCTGTGGAAATTCTCTCTGTTGTTCGTGCGATAATTCAGGCCCATCATGTTCTTCATCGTCCCCGTGAATTTATTTCCCGCATGGTCCTTCGTGATGGGGATATCGATAAAAACATCATTGTTGAAGAACTCTTTCATGAGCATTGCCTCTTTGAGTGCTTTTCCCATTGGCACTTTCACGGCCTTGAAGTTCGCATCCTCACTCTCGATAAGCTTCAAATTTGCACCCTCTTCTTTCAGCACAGCAGCTAATCCAGCCTTTTCCCAATTGTCCATACCCAGCCACGATAAACAGTTGACCTCTTTGGCGCCCGCTTTCTTGCACATCTGGACGATGGCGCGCACGATCTCCGGTTTTGTGAATGTCCCCGGATGCCACCTCTGGACATTGGGAAGTATGGCTACCCTCGAGCCCTTCGGGACAAAATGATCCATCCCTCCGAGAAGTTCGACAGCCTTGAACGTGCTCGCAAAATAGTCCGCACCTTCAACCACAGCAATACCGTGCCCTTCTTGGGCTATCGCATAAGCCGATGGGGCATGAACAAAATGACTGAGGGCACTCCCTCCGACCGCTGCGGTCAGGCCATAACGGGCACTCTCTTTGATGAATTCTCTCCGTCCTATTTTTTTCCCCATGAGTCCTCCTTTCTAAAATTCAAGACAAAATCATTCATGGATTTATACGGATATTATAATAGAAAAAACAAAAGTGCAAATCTTTATAAAACAAGACTAATGGCTAGCTCAAGCTTCCAATTTCCACGAATTGGGAACACAGGATATAGACTAGACTTAATAAGGGCAATGCCCCATCCGTCTGAGCCCATAGTGGTGGGTGGGTGGGTCTCGGTGAGGACGGATTGGGGTTTGCCTGAATGTAATCGATATATTAACGTT
>CAZXJE010000376.1:0-2908 GCA_964640835.1 uncultured Eubacteriales bacterium | reverse complement strand
TGGTAAGCGGATCGAACTTGGATAAGAAGTATTTCAAGGAAGCATTAGGACTGTAATGGAAAGGCCAGTAGAGGGGCTACTTATTTATTCTCTGTCAACAGCAGATATTTCCCGTGGAGACCACCGGTATACTTGCCGTTTTCTATTCCTATCTTTCCATTAACGATCACGTATTCAGTTCCTGTGCTGTACTGTCGTGCATCGGTATAGGTGGCATTTTCTCGAATTGTTTCAGGATCGAAAATGGCAATGTCAGCTTTGTATCCTTTTTTGAGGATTCCCCGGTCCATCAACTGAAGGAAACTTGCCGGAAGGGAGGTCATCTTCCTTACCCCATCTTCCAGAGTCAAAACCTTTTCTTCCCTCACATATCTCTGTAGCACTCGAGCCTGGCTACCAAAAGAGCGGGGATGTCCGTTTCTGGGGCTGTCCACCTCGGTTACGATGGGTGATGCTACGCCATCGGAGGAAACCATCAACCAATCCTGTTTCATCGCGTATTTCATCTCCTCTTCTGACATGGCTCCTCCGGATTGATACACATCCGGCTCGTCTATAACGATATCTGCTGCAACATCAAAGGCATCCCTGCCTTGCTCCTGAGCGAGGTCAGAAATGATCTTGCCAATCAAATGAGAGTTTTTATCGGCAACCATTACAGTGATATTATCCCACCCCCACATGACGATGGGGCCCGGATCATGAGGGTATCCGGTCTTGGTTAGCTTCTTGATCTGCTCTCTTTTTTCTTTATCTTTTAAGGCTTTTATCACCTCATCGTTATACTGTTCTCTCAGTTTTTACCCAGGAAGGAAACAATATAACCAGCGAGGAATCAGAGATTATATTAACTCAAGAACAAAAGCAAAAAGTTGCTAAGATTGATTCCGTTCTCAACTTTTACTATGAACAAGGAATTCTTAGGGGTACAGTTCTTGTCTCAGAAGCGGGTGAGGTCATCTATCAAAAAGGATTTGGTTATGCCAATATGGATACTAAGGATCCACTAGAACCAAAATCCAATTTCCGATTAGCATCAATATCCAAGCAGTTCACTGCCATGTGCATCATGATGTTAGAAGAACAGGGTAAACTAAGCTATGATGATAATTTCCAAAAATATATACCTGAATTGAGATATGAAGGAATTACCATTCGACATCTTCTTTGGCACACAAGTGGTATGCCGGATTACATAGATCTCATGGACGAGCATTGGGATCACGAAAAATACTATGTGAATGATGATGTATTAAAGTTGATGACTAAGCATCTTCCTGAGAAACATTTTGAACCTGGTGAGAGATATGAATACAGTAACACCGGATATGTGTTGTTAGCGTCGATTGTAGAGCGGGTGTCAGGTGTATCATTCAAAGAATTTGTTCAACAAAATTTATTCGATAGAATTGGAATGTCGAGTTCGGTTGTACCGATTGGCGAAAAAGATTTTGAGGAAATGGCCAATCGAGTTTATGGATATGATATGACGGAAAATGGGGGGCATGTTGACAATGATTATAATCATTACAATGCTTATGGAGATGGCGGAATATATTCCAATTTAATTGATTTGTTCAAATGGAATGAAGCGTTATATACAGAGAAATTGGTAAAACAGGAAACCCTTAAAGAGGCATTTAAACCTTATGTGTTAAACAATGGTTTCGTTGGTGATTATGGATTTGGCTGGTCATTGCGCGAAATTGATTCCAACAAGATAATTGCCCATTCTGGTTGGTGGGTTGGTTTTCGTACATATATTTTTAGGGATATAACAAATAAACATTGTGTAATAATCTTAACAAATAGGAGAAACAGAGACGCAACAGCATTGCACAAAGCATGCTACAATATATTGATGGACAAACCCTACTCGGCAACGATTTTTATAAGAATAATGTAAAACGTATGGAGCATTGAATTTTTTTTGAGTGGAGAACTATGGCAGATTTCGATAACACCCGTTCTTTTCACTTTAAGCCTGATTTCGACATGTGTATGGCGCGAATTTATGCCTGGTATGAACAGCGCATTATTGACCGGCCACCGGTGCGCTTTCATCACCACAATATTGAATACGAGAAACATCGTACAGTGAAGGGGCCCTGGAAAACTTCTGAAGAACGCTGGCTCGATGTGGACTTCCAAGTTCAGACATTCATTGACTCCTTAGAAACAACAGAGTTTCTTGGTGAAACATTTCCTGTCTACTGGCCGAATTTGAGTGCGTTGGCCTACAATCTTTTTTTGGGGCAGCAGGCAGATTTTGATGATGTAACAGCCTGGACTCATCCCTGTATTGATGATTTAGAGGATCTTCCCACGTTAAAGATTCAATGGGACGGCAAGTATTTCAAGGCCGTTAAAGCCATGACTCAACGTGCACTGGAGTTCGCGGAAGGAAAATTCATGGTTGGCCATACGGAAATGTACGCGGGCATCGATTGCACTGCAATGTTAAGGGGAGCAGAGAAACTCTGTTTGGATTTGATTCTCCGGCCCGAACCGCTTAAGCATCTGATTGACTTGGTTTTTGAAGAATTTCCGCAGGTATATAATCATTTTGATAGGATTCTAAAGGAGCATAACCAATTGTCCGTAACATGGATGAATCTTCCAAGTTTCGAGACGTTCAATGTATTGGCTAGTGACTTTGCGACCCTCATTTCACCTGTGCATTTTGAGGAATTCTGCATGCCGATTATTCAGAAGGAAGCCAAACTTTTCAAGCACAATGTGTTTCATCTGGATGGCTCGGGAGTAGCCCAACACATTGACGCCATTCTTACCCTGCCTAACCTGCAGGCTATAAACTGGGAGCAAGGGTATGGAATCGATGAGCCGATAATTCAGTGGCTTCCATTAATCAAGAAAATCCAGGAAGCCGGCAAAAGCGTTATCGTGG
>CAZXJE010000375.1:0-2934 GCA_964640835.1 uncultured Eubacteriales bacterium | reverse complement strand
CAGTAGGACAAATGACCTGGAAAGTAACTTAACGGCTTTCGAAACCGGCTTCGGAGAGGGAAAAAAGACAACATGAGTCATGAACGAGTGTTTCTTTTAGGGAATATTTCCTCTATTCATTAACCTGAAATTCAGGCTAGTCCCAATCGTGCAGTTTGTAGTACTCATCCACCATCTTTTGAATATCTACAGTCGACCCTTTTGTCGGGCCTTCTTTGAGCGGCTCTTTCTGGAATCGTTCGGGCAGGGTGTTGTCCTCTTTTTTGACACCGAATCGTTTGTTGAGCTTGTAGTCTGTGTGGATAGCCTCCCCCAGTATTTTTTTCAGGTCGCTGGGAGAATATTCAATCCCCGTACCCGCCCGGAGAAGTCGCGAAGCGTTTTCCAGATTAAGAATATCCATGCAGAGGCCGATATTTTTACACATAGTCAGAGAATCGGTGAGCAGGGCGATTTTTTCCGAATAGGTCACGAGGGCTGCCTTCCCCTCTTCTTCCATTCTGTGTGCGGCTTTTTCCGTGCCGAAGCGTTTTTTTGCCTCCTCTGTTCTGTTCGTCAGCTCGAAATAAGGCTCGGCCCTCAGGTGGTCGGCTCCCCTTGAGGCGATCGCATAGGTGAGCCCATAGGCTTTGATTCCCCTTGGATCGCCACAGATGATATCCAATCCTTTCACCTGCATCACCAGTTTTTGCGCCTCTTCACTGAAGCTCTGAGACAATTTTGTCGCCCCGTCGGCGAGCCTGTCTCCGATTCCCCGGCGATAGCTGATCTTCTCCACAAGGTCACGGATATTGTCGGCATCTCCCCAGGTAATTTCCAATCCATCCAAGTCGTCAGGATGGAGGAGCCCTTTTTCCTGGCATTCCATGATCCATCCGATGACTTCAGCTGTAGAAATAGAGTCCAATCCCACCTGATTCAGATAGGCATTCATCTCCAGGGCAAAAGGAAGATCGCTGTTTCCCAGCCGGGAGGTAAAGCTGCACAACGTTTCGAACTCGGGTCCTTCGGCCTCGTTGTCATCCACCGTGTAATAGCGGGAACAATGCAGGTTGCAGTTGAAACAGGCCTTATTTTTCACCTTGTAGGTTTTGGCCAATGTCTGTCCTGAGATCTTATCCACATAGGAACATACACCCTCCTGGAAATGTTTTGTCGGGAGGATACCGATGCCGTTCAAGTCTGTCATCAGCATCGTGGTGCCTAACTGGTACCGCTTTTGGTATTCGTTGTGGTCCATGATGGCTGCTTCGATTGTCCTGCACTCACTAAGAAACGCTAAGGGATCTGCTATCTCTATGGATTGTATTCCTCTTACAGCCAGGGCCTTCAAGTTTTTGGACCCCATAACAGCGCCCATTCCTGTTCGGCCGTTGACTCTGTTTCCACTCGAGACAATAGCTGCGTAATGAACCAAATTCTCTCCGGCAGGCCCGATGGCAGCAACTTCAATGGAGTAATCGCATCTATCGTGGCGGATCGTTTCTGTTGTCTCTACAATGGTTTTGCCCGAAAGCTCGGAGCACTCAAAGAATTCGACGCCTGACTCTGTCACCAGAAGATAGACCAGGCTGTCTGCTTTGCCTGTGATGATGATCTGGTCGAATGCTGTCTGTTTCATCTCTGCGGCGAACTGTCCTCCTGCTGCTGAATCCCCCAGTATTCCTGTCAGGGGAGATTTGGCTGTGACTGTGTAATAGGCGGATGCCGGAAGTAATGAACCAGTGAGGGGGCCGGTACCGAAGATAATGATGTTTTCTGGCCCGAGCGGATCACACTCGGGGTCGAGTTCTTCATACAATCTCTTGGTGTTTGCTGCCCGCCCTCCGATCACAGGCTTTATCCAGGAGGGATCGAGAGATTCTACTGAAAATGTCCGTGCAGAGAGGTCCACCCTCAGCACTTGCCCACCGTAGCCATACTTAAGCATGGGCCCGATCTCTCCGTTTCCTGGCTTTCGCTCCGATTCTCTTGATATAGAAGTGCCTTTTCTGGCTGGGATTCATTTTAGTTGTTTCTTTTTTTATGTCTGTTAGAGAAATTTGCTCGATATTGTCCGGTTCGAAGGTGATGGCTCCTTCTGTACATGCTTCAACGCACTTGGGTTTTCCACCACAGAGGTCACACACATACACAATTTTATTAAAGATCTCTATCGCCCCGATCGGACAGGCTTTCTCACACACTCCACAGGATATACACAGCGTAGGAGAGACTCTGACCTGGCCCTGCTTGCCAAGGCTCAAAGCATCCTCTGGACAACTCATACAATAGCGTTCTTTACACTGGACGCATACAACGGGAGAGTCCAGCCCAGACTCATAAAGATTCAGGACTTTGATCCGTGCGAGATGGTTGTTAATCCTTCCTGTGTGGGCAAATGAACAGGCCGTTTCACATCGCTGACAACCTGTGCATTTACTTAGGTCAACACGAATCACGCTGATTTTTCCTCTTTTAAACTCATTATTCTTCGATCACATCCAGCCGGAACTGGACCAGCCCATCCGGGTCCGGGCATGAAAAGTTTTTCACTTTTTTCACCCAGTGCCCATCCTCTAGCTTATCTCTCTCTTCCAAAATGGGGAAAATGGGCATCATGCTCTGCAGGGCCCAAATACACACATACTGTCCATCGGGAACATAGAGCTTGGAATCTTCTACGAAGAAATAGTTGCCTACCTGCATGGGCAGGTTGCAGTAACCGTCGATCCTCTCCACGCTTACTTTTATCTTTGCCATATCCTATCTCCTCCCACTCCCTTATGAATTATTCATAAAAAATGTCGATACTTATTACAACTAAATTGATCTCAATTACCTTCATTATTCTTCTTGCAAGCCATTCTGATAATTCCTCTCCTAATGTCATTTTATTTATAATCGACATTTTTTACCCTACGGGCGCCGACCCAACCTACCCGCCGATCTCAC
>CAZXJE010000374.1:0-2936 GCA_964640835.1 uncultured Eubacteriales bacterium | reverse complement strand
GCTTCGTGGGCCACTGCCTCGCCTTTGCAGCGACCTCAGCTCGTGAATAATTCAGATCACATTTGTTTTGTCGATCTTGACAAGATAAACAAGACATTATTAACCTTGGAATTCTATATTTCGTTACAAATATCTATTATGAATAATCCGGATTATTTTATTATGCCCAGAAGCTTACCACACTTTTCAAAGCTTCCAAGGACATAATCCAGCTCTTCATCCGTATGCGTAGCGGAATAGCTAGTCCTGATGAGACTCTGATCCTTGGGGACAGCCGGATAGATCACAGGGTTCGTGAAAATTCCATCTTCCCGCAGCAATTTCCACAGCATGAATGCCAGCTCATCGTTCCCGATGATGACCGGAATGATCGGGGTCTCAGTGGGACCGGTTTCATAGCCCATAGCTTGAAATCCTGACCTCATTTTATCGCTGATCTGCCACAATCTCTCTCTCCGTTCAGGTTCTGATTGAATGATATCAAGAGTGGCGAGCACAGTGGCCACCGAGGCGGGTGTTATGCTTGCGCTGAAAATGAGTGCCCGGGCATGATGCTTGATATAGCTGATGACCTTTTTCTTCCCAACGATAAAACCACCTAGAGCGGCAAACGATTTACTGAACGTGCCCATGATCAAGTCTATATCCTCTTCCACTCCAAAATATTCAACCGTCCCCCGACCATTTTTTCCCATAACGCCGATGCCATGGGCATCATCCACCATGATCTTTGCCCCATATTTTTTCCCCAACTTGACGACTTCTGGGAGATTTACCAGATCGCCTTCCATACTGAATACACCATCCACAACGATCAATCTCCCAGCCGAATCATCCAATAAACTCAGGGTTTTCTCTAAATCTTCCATATCATTGTGCTTATATTTATAGACATCTCCATAGGCGAGGCGGCATGCATCCACGATGCTGGCGTGGACCATCTTATCCGTGATGACCGCATCCCCTCGGCCCACGAGAGTTGAGATGACGCCTTGGTTCGTCTGGAATCCCGTACTAAGAGTGAGAGCGGCTTCTTTATTCATAAACTTAGCCAGTTTATCTTCCAACTCGACATGGATATCAAGAGTCCCGTTTAAAAACCGGGAGCCACAAGTGGCCACACCGTATTTATCAACAGCATCTTGTGCAGCTTTCATCACTTTCGGATGATCGAGTAATCCCAAGTAGTTATTGGATCCCACCATGATCATCTCTTTGCCATCGACTTTAACCTTATTCCCTATGACTTCCTGAATCGGTGTGAAATAGGGATAGAATCCCATGGCCATTGCCTCTTCAGCGCGTGTGAATTTGTAACACTTTTCAAAAAGGTCCATCATTCCCTCCTTTCCTGGGAATATTCATTAAAGAAACGTTTGTTAACAACATTTTCCTAATCCTGCAAGCACTCGGTTTGACTGGTGAGGACGATTCTTTTACAATTTTGATCATGAAGATTTTAATTACGGGTGGAACTGGCTTTATCGGAAGCCATCTTATTGATCATTTTTTAGATTATAAAAACACTGAAATATACGCCCTTGTTAGGGATTTAAACAATCTCAAGTGGTTGAAAGGGCTCAAGATCAATCTCCTCGAAGGGGATCTTCTGCATATTCCGTTACTTCCTCCTGATATTGACTACATCTTCCACGTTGCAGGCTCAACAAAAGCATATAAGATAGCTGATTATTATACAGTAAACCAACAAGGGACAGCAAGCCTTTTTCAGGCGCTCCAGACGCAGAACATCCGCCCTAAAAGGGTCGTGTATCTGAGCAGTATAGCGGCATCGGGGCCGAGTTCTGATGGAACGGCAGTGAAGGAAGACTCGCCGCCATGCCCCGTCTCACCCTATGGGAAAAGCAAGTTGGAAGGTGAGAGAGAAGCATTAAAATACAAAGACAGCATCCCGATAGTCATAGCAAGACTCAGCGTCGTGTTTGGTCCTCGGGACAGAGCACTCATTCCCTATTTCAAATTCATCCAAAAGGGTATTCTCCCCTCAGTCGGTTCGAAACAAAAACTCGTGAGTTTGATCTATATCAAAGACCTCATCAAGGCCCTAGACCTTTGCATTCACAAAGAGATGGCAAACGGCGAGATCCTTCATTTTGCCAATCCCGACCCTTCCAGTTGGGAAGAATTGGGAAGAGGTGCGGCTGAAGCTCTGCATATTAAACTGATCAACCTCAAGTTCCCCCTTCCGCTTGCCTATCTTGTGTCTTGCGGTGCAGAAGTATTGGGGAAGATACGTAGGGATCCAAGCATCCTCAACCGCCAGAAGTTTGAGGAATTAAAACAAGACGGATGGGTGGCGGACACACAAAGGGCAAGAGAAAAACTTGACTTCACCCCTCAATACTCTCTGCGAGATGCCCTGCCCGAGACGATCGATTGGTATTTGAAGAACAACTGGCTTTAAGACTCTCCTCAGAATTATTTTTTCTTCTGGAAGATACGGGAAGATGTTGAAAACGCAGAGGAAAACTTGGCGGTGTATTTGAGACACCAACCCTCCTCTTGTGAGCAAGCAAAATACCTGATCTTTCCTCCAATAGTGTGATTCCCGCGTTTAGCATCCATATTTACAGAAAAGGGTATTTCAATGGGCCCTTTCAGATCCAGGTATTCCTTTCCATCCTCTTCCTTTATCTCGATCTCAAGGTCGGATGCAGAGAAAAAATTCTTCGGGAAAATAAGCTCATCCGATGGTTCCAGATCAATGGTAAAGGATGGTTGGGAGCTGATTTTGATCCCTTCTATGACCGTAAACTTCAGAACGATTTTCCCTTCCTCTCTCCGCCTTAATCTCATCGGATTAATGGAGACATTGACTTTTAAAAGATCCTCCACACCAGATGACACAAATCCAAGCAGCAAAAAAGGGACGATGAGACAAAGGATAAATCTTTTCATATCTATTTATCCTGGAC
>CAZXJE010000373.1:0-2939 GCA_964640835.1 uncultured Eubacteriales bacterium | reverse complement strand
TCGATAGACTTTGCCAGTTTTTCAATATCCGGCTTTTTTAAAAGCTCCACAATGGTCATGAGGTCTTGTTTATTGAACTCATTCGATTCAAGCGCTCTGATGAATTCTTGCTTTTCTTTGATAAACTGGTCAAGGATGTCCCTCAGTCGATCGATCTGCTCTTCGCTCAAGGGTATGGCTCCAGTCTTACCAATTGAGGGAGCCTCCTGTCCTTCTCCTCCAGAAGTTTGTGCAATAAACTCTTGCTCATCGAGGAGGACCTTGCGTTCGCTCACGGCCACAAACACCTTCCTGTCCGGAAGGATGTGGGATATCTTTAGTTGATCCAAGAGCACGTCCCAGTTGTTGATCACATCTTCGGGGAGCCGCTTGAATAATTCCAGAAATTGGACTACTTCATCGCTGGTGATACCACGGAGTAGCAGCACTCCGCGGAGACCATAACTGTTGAGAACCGCATACATTTCTTGAGTGAGCCGCTTGTCTTCCGTTTGGGGAGGAAGGGGCTGGCCGTTAAATAGTATTCCCTCTGGCGTCAAAGAGATGGACAACATCTCTGTTTTATCTTCGAGAAAAGGTTCCAGCTGATTCATGAATTGACTAAGTGCATTCGTGACGTTCTCGTTTTCTTTGGGGTAGAGACGAAGATTCTGCATAGTAGAGCGGAAAGCGCGTGCAATAAAAACAGCCGTGCCCAGGTCGTTTTCGTCAAGAGGAGACTCTTTCCCCATCGATGTGGTGAGGATCCTCTTTTGGAGCATTTTTCTTGTGCCCTTGGAGATGTAGACGGCGTCCATCTGATTCTTTAATTCGGCGATCATTTCTGCGGCCTTTTCAAGCTCGCCGGCATTGTGGAAATGGTAAGCAAGTCTACCCACGATCCGCTCGGGTGATTCGGTTGAATATTCCTGCTCGAGTTTTGCTGCCAATCGATGGTTTTTGCGGCGTTCCTTCTCATCCATGAGTGAATATAAGACAGCGCGACTCATCCGGTGGGCAAAGGTGTATTCTTCGGGATTCGGCGTTTCTTCGATGACAAGATTTCTCTGTGCATCGCTGAGAGCACTGAGGACCTGCTGATGTTTGAGTTTCGAAATCCCTGCAAGAAGTCGGGGATTGATCTTTTCCCCGAGTATAGATGCCAGCTTGAGGACTGTTACGGCCTCCTTGCTCATCCACATCAGGCGTTCTTTGATCATTGCTTTGAGGCTAGAGGGAATATCTTCGGGTTTTATACCAGTAAGGTCCCACTTGCCGTTTTTTGTGAAAATCTTGCCGTTTTGGAGCAGAAAACTCAGGGTTTCCAGGATATAAAGCGAATTTCCGGCTGAGTTTTGCAGCAAAATTTCAGCCGATTCCTTCGCAAGTTTCTTGCCATCGAACAGTTTGGCTACAAGTTGCTGAATGTGATTTGCTCGCAAAGCGTCCAGTGGGAATCTTGTGACCTTGCCGCCGGCCGACAATTCTGGCATTGATTCGCTGAGAAGAAGCAGTTTTTCCTCACTAGTGGTTAAAACGGGACTGAACATCGATGATACAAAGTGCAGGCCCGCGCCTTCTTCCTGGCTGAATTGAGAGTCGAAAAACTGTAACGATGGAGGATCGATCTGATCGATGTCGTCGAGGATCACAGCTCCATCGCCCATTTCACGGAGGATGAACATCGTCTGGGTGAGAGCTTCGAAGAGTGCTACGCTATCCGCTGAGTCTCCTTCTTTGGTTTTTTTGACTTCTTTGGAATACCAGTGAGGAAGATAGGGTTTGAGGATGACCTTGTAATCGGCTTGGAGCTTAGAGAACACCTGATCGGAGATCACAGGGTGTAACTCGAAGAGATTCCCCAATGCTGCAAATACCGCACCGTACATCTCGTTCTGCCAGAATGGGTATCCTTTGGCATACAGGGTGAATGTCAGTTTCTTCTGCGCGATCTCATCGGCAAATCTCAAAAGCCTCGTTTTTCCTGATCCTTCATCACCGAGAAGTACGGGAAAGACTTTTAAATCTCCATCTTCGGAGAGATGTTTCTCCAAAAATTCGATCAAGTCATCGCGACCCACGATATAAGGAGCCTGCAAGATCGAGTTGAGCTTGGACGGCGTGATGAGTTTCCCTGTATCCGGCGTGACAACGACCTCTCCTTTGCCCCTTTCTTTAGCCACATAGAGAGCCTCATCTGCTTTTTCGAAAAGTATTTTCCAGGATTTGCCATCCTCAGGGAATATGGAAATCCCAATACTGCAACCCATGCTAATCGTTTTCTCTTTATATTTAAGAGGGGATGTTCTTACTTTATTCTGGATCTCTAGGGCGAATATCTTTGCGTCCGGCTTTGCCATCTTGGGCATGAGGAGCACAAATTCATCGCCTGCATAACGCATGGCCATCCCTTTGTCTTTCGTTTTTTGTTCGATGATCTTTGTGAAATGGACCAGTGCTTTATCACCTGCCAGGTGTCCGTGGTTGTCATTGACGAGTTTAAAATCATCCAGATCGCACACAAAGAGGGCGGCGCTTTGCTTCTCTTCCTTGGCAGCATCGAGGTATTGGGGAAGGAATTCCCGCATGTATCGCAGGTTGTTGAGACGGGTCAGTTCGTCGATATAGGCAAGGGCCTGGAGTTTTTCCTTGCTAAGCTTTGTGCTCATGCTCTACTTGACAAATTCACTCGCAGGAGGACTGTTGCGACTTCCTCTTGCTTTTTTCCCTTGCAAGGCCTCTATCTTACACCCCACACTATTCTTGCACACTCCAAAACTTGCTGTCAACACTAATTGTCTAATTGTGCTTTTCTAATTGTGCTTTGGCTGACAGAAGTAGTTGATTTTATCAAATTTCCATATGATATTCCCTGCGTTAAAAGCCTTAGAGTGACTATTTTGGCCCCAAAATTAGCTTTCTAAGAAATATGCCATCCAAGAAATTTCCTTTAATATCCT
>CAZXJE010000372.1:0-2940 GCA_964640835.1 uncultured Eubacteriales bacterium | reverse complement strand
ATGCTCAAGATCTACAATATCCACACTACCAGGTACTCATTAGTATGAAGAGCCATTACTGATAATCTAACCTGGATTATTCACGAGTCGAGGCCAACCCACCCCACCCATTCACAAAGGTTGAGGCAGTGGCCCACGAAGCTGTAGTTATCTACCGCAAGCCGACCCAACCTACCCGGGCTACAAGAAGGCTTTGTAGCGAGATCAACTCGCCCATAGGGTAAAAGATGCCGACAATATAAAAGTGAATATTTATTGGATGGAGTTGTCGGCAGCTTTTATGAATAATCCAGCCTAGTCGAGGTTGTGGACACGGATGGCGTTAGCACGCATTATCTTTTTCACGATGAGTATGGCCTTATCTTCGTTGATTCTTTCTTGATCGATGAGTCGTGAGAGTGCCATATACAGGGCTTGTCGTGAGTTCTCTGCAGCGATCCAGAAAAATGCAGGGGCTCCGGCATCGCTCCCAAACATGATCTTTTCTGATGCGCCGGGATAGGAAAGCCAATCGGTGAGAATATCGGCCAGTTCATCGTCATAGACCATCCAATTCACCGCAGAAATTTCTACGAATACGTTCCGTTTCTCCAGTAGAGGTTTGATCTTGTCTCCGAAGGGATAGCCAGTGTGCAGCATTACGAATCGAGTGTCTTTAAACGCCATATCGGAAAAAACACTCTCCAGATTCAGGGGGTTCGAGTCCAGATTTTTAAGTGTGGCCGTGGCACCAAATCCCGTGTGGAAATGAACGGGGAGGTTGAGTTTTGCTGCCTTAAGGAATATCTGCCTCGCCAAAAAATCCTGCACTTTTTTGTATGCTGTCCATCTTTCTAAAGTTCCGCTGATCCCTTCCTTAAAAACGGCAGTGGCGTCTTCTTTGTCCACTTGGTCAAACCAGAGAGTCCTTATGTAAGCGCTTGCTACCTTGAGGGCCACAGCCCCATCTTTTTTATAGTCTGCCAGAACGCGGTCGATCAAAACGACCTGTGATGCGAGATCTCTGAGTTGAATCCCATACTCCTGAGCTAACGTTACATTCGCGGAGTGGTATCTCATCAGGGCCCTTTTTAGTCCTTGATCTATAGATCTCATCTCCGAGGGATCTAAGGGATACATAAGTTTATCCACAAATGGCACCCAAAGGACACGTTTTTTATTCACGGTCTCAAGAGGAATCCCTGTATTCGCAAGCACTCTCTCGATCCCACACAGGTCGAGAATTCGGTCGAACATCTCCTTTTCTCCTTGATCCCACATTTTTTTCGATAATCGTTCTAAATCGGGGATATCAGCATCCGTGACTTCGTCCTTTTCGTAGCCATAGATTTCTCTTAGTGCGGCGGGCTGGAAGGAATCAAAAACTGCGATCCGTTCCTCCGGAATGGGCCAGTATGGCCTCCCGATCGGGGGTTCCAGCGTGGGGTATGGATCTCGATCAGAATACGGCCTATGCCCGAGGGACGGGTGAGCATGGACATCGATGAAGGGTGTTTTTGTAATAACATCATGCAGCCGGGTGTATTTGATGGAAGTGCGATCACAAGACAACGCTGCAAAAACTAGAACGACACACAGTGAGATAACAGCAGGGTTTATTGGGATTCTTTTCATTACGACTCCTTTGTCTAGCCTGAACCATTCAGGCTAATAAGAAAAACCTCTCAATCGAGTAGAGACTTTTAGTATTATCGCGAGAAAATCTCGTGTTTTAGCGTGGCCAGTTTAATCCTGTCCTCCTGAGGATTCACTCCGATTCCAGGCAAATGGGGCACAACGATCGTTCCAAGGGGAGTCATTTCGACGGGTGGTTCGATCAGGTCCTGCTTATAATAACGTTTGCTGGCGCTCAAGTCGTGAGGGAGAGTGAAGTTGGAAAGGGTGGCGAGGTGGATGTTGTGTGCTCGACCGATCCCAGATTCCAGCATCCCGCCACACCAAACAGGAACGTTTTTTCGTTGACAAAAATCATGAATCTTTATCGCCTCTACGATCCCGCCTACACGTCCGGTCTTGATGTTGATAATCCGGCAGCTTCCCATTTCCAGAGCTTTTCTGACTGTATCTTGAGAGATTGCACTCTCGTCCAAACAGAGTGGTGTCCTCATCTCCATTTGCAGACAGCTGTGGTCCCAGAGGTCATATGCAGGGAAGGGCTGCTCGATCATCAGCAGGTCGAAATCATCAAGCTTTTTCAGCGTCTCTTTGTCTTTAAGGGTATAAGCACCATTGGCATCCACTTGAAGTGGAATGTCAGGGAATTCTTTTCTCACTTCCTCACACACGCGCACATCCCACTTGGGTTTAATCTTGATCTTGACTCTCTGGTATCCCTCATCGAGGAAGGATCGGATCCTATCCAGGAGTTGTTCCACCGAATCCTGGATTCCGACACTCACGCCAGCGGGAATTTCCTGCTGCTCACCCCCATAGATTTTCCAAAGAGGCTGTTCTTTGACCTTTGCAAAGAGATCCCAAAGTGCCAATTCCAGCCCGGCTTTGGCCATCGGATGTCCCTTAAATGCCTGGACCCTCTCATAAAAATCTTGGGGATTAGTGATGCCGAATTCAAAAACTGCAGGAATCAAAAATTCCTTCAGAACGACCCAGGCCGTGGACGTGGTTTCGTAGCTATAGAGGGGAATTTGATCGGCCACAACCTCTCCATATCCGAATTCTCCTCCAGAGAAAACTTTGACGAGGATGAATGTCCGGCTCTCCTCACGGCCAAAACTCGTCTCGAAATAGTGGACATAGGGCATTTCCAGTAACGACAGCTCGATCCTCTCTATTTTCATGTTTCAAATCTCCTGATTATAACATCGAACGGGCTGTGAGAATTGTACAACAAATCTCTCATCTCACAAAATATTTATTTGCCTGAATTATTCACGAGCCGAGGTTGCTGCAAAGGCGAGGCAGTGGCTCATGAAGATGTAG
>CAZXJE010000371.1:0-2979 GCA_964640835.1 uncultured Eubacteriales bacterium | reverse complement strand
CGTTTTACATCTTCGGATTGCTTCATCCGCACCCTGTCCCACATCGGTGCATAGACACTTATCTGGATCTTCTCCGGACAGTGTTCCAAACAGTAGCCACAGGTTGTGCAGAAGGATTCGCCGAGCGACTCGAATCTCTGGATGAGTTGATCGATCGTTGCCGGATCCGGCTCCTTGATCGATTCTGCGGTTTTTACATTGGCTTCCACTTCAGCCACATTTTTCATACCCGAAAGAACGACCGTAATTTCCGGATGCGAAAAATTGAACCGGAGGGCCGCTGCGATAAAAGAATCGGATTCATCGTCTTTGAGGACACTCAACATCCGCTCATCCTGTGTCAGCATACCACCCCCCAACGGATTCATCGTGACAACACCTAATCCAGCCGCAGCCGCAGCCTTTAACCCTTTCTTACGGAACGTGTGATTCATGATGTTATACCCGAGCGTGAATCCCTCAAAAACATCGGCTTTGACCATCTCAGCTATATCTTCTCCGGATGCATGCGCCGTCCCGCAGATGTGTGCTATGAGCCCTTCTTCTCTGGCTTTGACCGCACCATCATAGGGTCCCCCGGGCTCCATGATAATCTTGAATTGTTTCATGTCCATGATGCACCACATGTTGTAAAAGGGGATAGTCTCCAACCGCAGTGTCTTGAGCTGGCTGTCGATCCGTCTTCTGACATCATCAGCTGTGGATTCTGACATATAATGAGATTTTGTCGAGACAAAGACGCTCTGTTTTTTCTCTTCGGGCAGCAGATCCAATGCTTTTCCTATAAATGTCTCGGATTTGTCTTCACAGTAACCCGGAGCTGTGTCAAAGTAATTGATCCCGAGTTCAACAGCCCGATGTACCGTACGGATGGCCCCCTCCTCATCCTTCGGATCAAACCGCATCCCTCCAAAACCGAGGATCGAGACTTTTTTACCTGTCTTGCCGTATTCTTTGGTGTGCATGGCATTTCCTTTTATTATAAAAGGATTCAACGGATACATATCCGGTTAAACAATAATTATATAGAACTGAGGTAAGTGAATAAAGAAAGAATTAAACACACAGGGGAAAAATTGGACAGGGCATAAATATCGCCTACATTCCTGTCGATAGTGCGGTTGGGATCTGCAACCAGCCCCTGTTGCCCTGCTGAGTTTTGACAAACCAGAATTCTTCAAATTTGGCGAGAACCGAGAATTTCTCTCCTGCATCGATCGATTCAATCGTGGCGGCATCTACTCTAGGGGCCTCTATGATGTTTTGGGAGAACGACGTGGTTTGATGTTCGAGTGTTTCACCTGAGGATTCCACACTGTCGGCAAATACATATCCAGTTCTATTGTCGGGAAGAAGGACCCGGTATCTGTTGCCCGTAGCGGCCAGGACCTTCATCGGTGAATGCAAATCAAGAGATGTGATCCGTTCAGAGCGCGAGTCGTAAGAAATGTTTACATGCGAGGAAGACTCCCGTGACCGCATCCAGTGCCCCAGAGCTTCCAAATCGGCTGTGAGAGGAGATAGATTACCTTTGGGTTGGGTGATGTAATCGACGGGATCGATAGGTCCGTATCCAATTTCGTATGTCCCGAAGTGTAGGTGGGGAGGAGTTGTCCTTGCGTTTCCCGTGTTTCCCACCGTGCCAATGACCTGTCCGGGCTCTACCCAGGTGTGTCTTTTGATGTCTTGTTGTTGCAGGTGAGCATAATATATATGAAGGGAGCGCTTTGAGTCCTTCAGCCAAATGACGCGGCCTCCGGTCGGATCATCTCCCACAAACACGACGTATGCCCGTGAGACCGCAACGACCGGTGTATGGCGGCGTGCAAATACATCCACTCCGTGATGGCGCCGGCGGCCCCCGTCGCGAGGTGCACCAAACCCGCTGCCGATGGCCCGACTATCGGTGCCGGCCACTGGAAATTCCAATGCGGCGACATTCCTGATCGTCACTCTACACTGGCCGCCGCGGAGAAGTTCTGTCTGGAGACGGATGACATACTGGGCATCCCTGCGGGGCTCGAACTCCAGGTGGTTCTCCTCGATATCGGCGCTGGCCACACGCACCCATTCATCTAATGACACACCCCTAACACGAAAGAGATCGATAAAGAGCCGACCTGTATCCAGCCCTTGAATATCAACATCAATCTCGATCCGTTGCCCCTTTATCACATCAAATCTGTAGCCCTCAGCAAATGCTTTGGTCGGATCCACATAAAAAACTTCCTCGAAGGGAGTAGAGATCGTGATGGGGGCATTGAGGGCTTTTTTTGATGTCGCGATCCAATCGCAGCCCAAGGCCGTTTCCGCGAGACCGGCTTGGTCGAGGGAATGGAGATACGCATCATGTGCATGAGTAGGTCGATATGGCTCGGGCACTTTTTCTTGCTCGCACGTCACAAGACAGAAGAGAAGGAGAGGAATGAAAGTATATAGAATATGTCTGATTTTCATGTTTTTATCACAAGCAATAAACATGCCAATATTATTGGAACAGTGAACTTAATTCTCATCTGATTAATATTGACATAGATATTTCACCACATGATCATCCATGAAACTATATTATTGTGCAGACGTCAAACACAAATCCTGATCGACTAAGCATTTCCATAACCGGGATGAATGATGTTCCGAGTGTTCCAATTGGTGATTTCGAAAACACGCTCAGTTTCCCCGGCGAGGAAACTTCGCTCGGATCCGGGCTTCCCTCACATCTCCCCAAGGGAGATGTACCATGCCCGTCCAGCCCTTCTCACGGTTTTCTCCACCACACAATTGCGAACACTCAATAACGTAACGTGATTTCTCGCCATCACGGTTTTGGAAATACTTCCATCGACTAATGTGGTATCCAAATCGTGTCCTCAATCGCAAATGTCCTATGCAATATCCACATGTTCTTTTTGGTTTCTTCTTATGAACGATCAAACCATTGATTTTTTTATAGAGATAAGTATAACTTCAGATACGGTA
>CAZXJE010000370.1:0-2992 GCA_964640835.1 uncultured Eubacteriales bacterium | reverse complement strand
CTGCTATTGCAATATCCCTGAACAGCTGACCCGCTTCTTCCTCTACAAAGACAATGGGAAGGAACACAGCTACCGTAGTGAGAGAGGAGGCAAGTATTGCGCCCCACACCTCCTTTGTTCCCTCATAGGCGGATTGGAATGGCGTCTTGCCCATCTTTCTGTGGCGGTCGATATTCTCCAGAACCACAATGGCGCTATCCAGAAGCATTCCCACGGCAAAGGAGATCCCTGCAAGGGAAACGACATTCAGGGTCCTCCCAAAGGAACTTAAAAAGATAAAGCTTCCGATAATACTGATGGGAATAGCAGTGGCAACAACTACAGTAGAAGATAAGCTCCTTAAAAAAATCAGAAGAACCACAATGGCTAACATTCCGCCAATGAGGATATTTCTCTGGACCAGCTTGATTGCACCCCTGATATAGGGTCTCTCGTCATATGCCCAATGAATGTAGATATTCTGCGGCCTTAATTTTTCTGAGTTGAGCCAATTGACAACCTCTTCAACCCTATTGGTTAGCTCGAGCACATTGGTGCCTGGCACTGGTTTTATGCCCATCCCTATCCCGTTGCTCCCATTGTGGATGATCTCCGCATTAAGCTTTTCGTATCCGATTTTTACCGTGGCAATATCTGAAAGGTAGATACGCCGCTGTCCTGTTGATGTGATAACGATATTCTCAATGTCCTTTACCGATTGGAATTCTGCCACGGTCCTGATCCTGAAGTCTCTTCTGCCGACATCCATGTTTCCTGCTGATATATTTACATTTTCCGTATTTAAGACCGCTATAACATCTCCGATAGTGAGCCCATATGCAGCGAGTCTCTCCGGTTTTACAACGATGTGCATCTCTTTTTCAGTTCCGCCGCCGATAAAGAGCTCGGCCACGCCATCCACCCGTTCGAGATACTGCCTTATCTCATTTTCAAAGTACGTCCTGTAGGTATATATGGATTGTGGATTGCCATCGGTCTTCTTCAGCATCATCCAGATTATCGGAGATGTGGCAGCTCCTGTAGCATTGATCACGGGCCTTTTCGCGTTTTGCGGGTATGATTTTACCTCGTTCAGCTTGTTTGAAACTCTCAGGAGTGCATCATCAATGTCAGTGCCTAATTTGAATTTGAGTGTAACTGAGCCGACACCGTTTGAAGATGTGCTCTCCATCTCAACAAGATTGGGGATCCCCTTAAATACCTTTTCCTGCTCTTCGATAATCTCTCGCTCTATCTCATAGGGAGTGGCCCCGGACCAGACTGTCCTGACTGTAATATGGGGCACTGTCAAGCTAGGGCTCAACTGGTAGGGAAGCCTGTGAAGCCCGATAATTCCGAAAAGTAAAATGACGAGCACACCGACAATGACTTTGACGGGATCATTGATGGAAAACTTGATAAGATCCATAGGTCAGTTGACTTCTTTTATTATATAAACCGGCTGCTCGTTTCTGAGCCTTTCATTTCCCTTGACAACAACCTTCATACCCTCTGAAATATTCCGTGCATTTATACCAACTTTCATTCCCTTATATCCCACGACTTGAGTGGGTATGATCCTTGCTTTTTGGTCAACCACGGCAAAAACCACTGTTTTTCCGATCATATTTATAACAGCATCTCTTGGTACCAAAAGGCTTGTTATTTTTTTACCCACTGGCAATTTCACCCTCGCCTCCATTCCCTCCATGAGTGAAGTGGGGTCGTTAATTCTTATCTTCACGGGGAATGTTCTTGTTGCAATATTCCCTTTCGGTATGATGGCCATAATTATTCCGCTCTTTTTCGTTCCGGCTGCTGTTGCCATGGCTGTCATGCCAGGTTTTAGATATTTGATAACTCCCTGCGGAACCTCCACGATTAAATCCATGGCATCATCCCGTGCGATTGTTGCTACAGTCTTACCCGGTGAAAGCCACTCGCCACGTGCAACATGTTTTTTAATTATCACGCCGTTAAAGGGTGCCGTGATGAGTGTTTTTTTAAGCTCTATTTCAAGTTGTTCCACGTCTGCCTTAAGAGCAGCCGCTTTTTTTTCAAGCCCCTTCACCTGGAACCACTGATCATCATAATCCTTTTCGGCAACGATCTTTTTTTTGAAGAGATTCTCTATTCTTTCAAAATCATTTTGTGCCCTTTCAAGGTCCGAGAAAACCTGTTCATAGGATGCCACTCTTGCCTGAAGTCTCTTTTCAAGGAGGTTGGAATTAAGCTTTACAAGCGCTTCCCCTCGTGTAGTTCGCTGTCCCTCTTCAAACTTTGTAACCTCTACCGCTCCGCTTACCTCAGTGGAAACATCTGAGACCTCGACATAGAAAACCGTTCCGATAAACTCCTGCTCTGGTGCTATCATTCCTGTAGTTACCCTGGATACAACGACATTTGCAGCAGGCATCTGTTCCTTATCGCTATTTTCAGCAGTTAAAAGAGCAGGCGATGCACATATCAAAATGAGGAGTATTGAGGTGGTGTGTAAAATTTTTTTAATCATTGTTTTTAACCTCAGGTTGATTCTTAAGCAAAAGACATGGGTCCTAAGTTCAGCTCCCAACCGGTCTCCATATCCCCCCGTTATACCAAAGCCTGGAAAAAGGCTCGCCAACCGGAAGGCAGTTCATCTCCAGCCCTTTGGTGTCAATTTCAAATTCTTTCTTACGCATAGGATCCCATGGTTCGAGTATTAATTTCCCCTTGGGCAAGTTGAACATACGGGGTAATAGTGCTTCCCCCCATGTACGTGCTTGAACTTCTTTTTTCAAATCTCTCATATCTGAATATCGTAAAAGCTCGTGCAGTGTAACCAGGGTTGGTGGGCTCAAAGGGACCTCTCCTTGAAGATTACCAATAAGTCCCTTCTCGGGGCTGATCCAGATCCCATGAATGGTCTCCCTTGCGTCCGGAATACATTCTTGCCCTGGGGGCATAAATGCCAGAAAGAATCTGGTTTCATATCGTTTCGGCATGCCTTCTGGAGTTATCCAATGAGCCCACC
>CAZXJE010000369.1:0-3005 GCA_964640835.1 uncultured Eubacteriales bacterium | reverse complement strand
GATTGGGAAGCGATTGATTCCCTCAGGAATAGGTCCGAATCCATAATGAATGATTTCCCAATTGTTTGGTGGAGAAAACAGTTTTTTCGTTTTCGAAATCACCAAGTGGTGCACTCAATAACGCAATTGAGTATTCATGTCATTACGGATTCGAGTTTAATTAAATCTGAAATATTGTTTTACGTAGATATAATTTCTATAATTGTATGGGTTTAGCGATTGAGAAAAGAACTCTTAAAAACGCCATAACTCACGATAAATTGTAAGATAGAGGGAGGATACAATGAGCAGTCTTTATTTCCTTTTTCCGACATTGCTTGTTATATTGGTCTCGTTCCTTTTTGTTAGAGCTGCATCGATCGCTCTGATGATGACAGGTTTGGAAAAGTATAAGGCGCGATTCCAGGCCTTATCAGCATTTTCAGGAACAGGATTCACAACCAAAGAGGCAGAAGTGGTCGTGAACCATCCAAAGCGGCGAAATATCATTCGATATCTAATGATCATGGGGAATGCTGGGATAGCCACAGTCATCGTTACCGCCACCTCTTCCTTCACAACGAGTAGCGGCTACCAGATCCCGTTAAATGTTGTGGTGCTGCTGATCGGAATATTCCTGATCTACAAACTCGCAAAAAGCCGGGGATTCATCAGAAAGTGGGAAAATTACATCGAGAAGAGGTTGATAAAATCAGCTCAATTTGAGGAAGGATCGACAGAAGATCTGCTTCGTTTTATGGAAGGTTATGGTTTAGTCAAGAAGATCATTCCGGACGAATCCCCAATGATCGGAAAATCCATAGCTAAATTGCAGCTCAATAAAAAGGGGATCCTTGTGTTGGGAATCGAGCGAGAAAAGGGTTGGATACCTACACCGAAAGCCAGTGAAATCTTGACGTGTTATGACAGGTTAATCGTCTACGGTCCGCTTGACGCGTTGAAATCACAGCTTGATGTATAGTTTTGATCAAACCGCTTCATTCCCTTTGGGACCTATGTTTGCGTACCCTGCGGAGATAATAAGTTTGAAAGCCTCATCGACTGTTAGATCCATTTTTTCTACTGCGTCTTCAGACGCATAACAAAAATAACCTGAAGTGGGATTCGGAGTGGTGGGAATGAATATTTTTAGGACTTTTTGTTGATCCTGTCCCGTATCGAGAGTGTCCTCGCCTGTGACAAACCCAATAAATTTCAGTCCTTTTATCGGAAATTCGATCAACACGACTTCCGAGAAGATCTTTTTATCCCCAACAATCCCCTTTGTGAGGTGTTTTACGCCATGGTATACGGTTCTGACGATGGGGATTTTTGACAGGAGGTTTTCCCCGACATGTACCATTTTATTCCCGATGATGTTGTTAACAAGTAATCCGAGGAGAAGAATCAATACAAACGCAATCAAGATTTCTATTCCAATGAACGACACGTATGTTTTCGGCTGGAGAAAAGTGGGGAGCAGAGAAAATGTTTTGTCCATAACATTAATGAGTGCCTTGATGAGCAAGATCGTCACCCAGATAGGAATGATGACAATTGCTCCAGCAATAAAGTTATTTCTGAGGATTCTCAGGATATTTTTTTTATTCAATTTGGCCTCCTCTTTCCCTCGAAATTCTTATTAATCTTAAGCGAGTCTCAATCTATCCGTCATTTTATCATTTAATCCTGATTGTACCTAAAAGAAGAGTTAGAGTGAAAGATTCATCGCATTCACGTCGGCTTTCGAATCCAATCTGAAGATGAAAATTCACAAGGAAGCGTTTCACAAAAGGAATTGACTTTTGTCGTATGTGCTGTGCTAATATAATTGAGCCGAAATCTCAATGAAAATTTTAATCTTCAGTCCTGAAATCGTCCTATAGAGCACCAGTATCTAAGAATTAAAGGAGGACTCAATGTTAAAAATTGATAGGTTTATAAAAAGGCGTGAGCATAAGATCGGATTACCTCCTGGCACTCCCATTTATGTGGGTGAGAAAAGAGAGGAAGAAGTCCGCATTTCAATCGTGGATTATGATGAAGAGTATTTTGAGGAAAAAGAGGTCTCCCGGGTTGAAGATTGTTTTGACCTTAAAGATACGCAGACTGTGTCCTGGATTAATGTTGATGGCGTTCATGATGTTCAAATCATTAATTCCTTGAGTAATAATTTTGGATTGCATCCTTTAGTTGTTGAGGATATTGTTCATCTCAATCAGCGCCCCAAAATGGAAGATTTCGGGGACTATATATTTATTGTGTTCAATATGCTGACATACGATGAAGATTTAAAGGAAGTACAGGGCGAACAAGTGAGCCTGATCCTGGCTGATCAATTTGTCATTTCCTTTCAGGAAAGACCAGGAGATATTTTTGATGTCATCCGGGACAGGCTCAGGAATGGCAAAGGGCGTATCAGGAAGATGAAGGCCGATTACCTGGCTTATTCCTTGATCGATGCTGTGGTTGATCAATATTTTGTCATACTGGAAAAAATAGGTGAGAGAGTCGAAGAGCTCGAAGATTCGTTGATCCAGAATGCACAGCCTGCAACTATGCAAGACATCCACAGATTGAAGAGAGAAATGTTGTTTTTACGAAAATCGGTTTGGCCTTTGAGAGAATCCATAAGCGGATTGGAAAAATCAGAGTCCCCTCTTATTAAAAAAACAACGTCAAAGTATCTAAGGGATGTTTATGACCATACAATCCAAGTCATAGATACAGTTGAGACTTTTCGAGATATGCTGTCCGGCCTCCACGATACCTATCTGACTAGCATCAGCAACCGCATGAATGAGATCATGAAGGTTTTGACAATCATCGCAACCATATTTATCCCCTTAACTTTCGTGGCAGGGATCTATGGGATGAATTTTAAGTTTATACCCGAGCTCGAGTGGCGATGGGGATATTTTGCTGTATGGGTGGTGATCCTTTCAGTAGCTGTTCTTATGCTATTTTTTTTCAAACGAAAAAAATGGTTATGAGAATAAATGGCCGAATTTTTCGAATAGATGTGT
>CAZXJE010000368.1:409-3006 GCA_964640835.1 uncultured Eubacteriales bacterium | reverse complement strand
TAGCCTTCAAACGACTCCATTCGGCTTCGGCTTTCTCCATCTCGATGGGACCGAGGGTCTCCTCTGCAGCCAGGTTGACTAAAGCCCTGTTTAGCTCAGCTTTCCGTTTTTCAATTTCTGCCTTTAGCTCCTCTTTTTCCAGCTCAGCTATGATTTGCCCTTTCTTCACAAAATCACCGATATTCGCACGAAGACGTTCCACTTTGCCGGGAATACGCGCACCCAAACGTACCTCAGCACCCACCTGAGGCTTGACAGTACCAAGGGCTGTCACCGCGGGAGAAACCGTTCGTTTTGTGACTCGAATCGTCCTAACCTCGGCCTTGCTTCCTCCTGAAGAGCAACCATGAAAGGGCCATGTTCCAAGCATACAAAGAAAAATGATGAGATAAATCGGGTGATTTGAGACGTGACTTCGACTTCTAGACACTGGTTTAAGTTGCTTATTCAGCATTCAGATATTCCCACTCGATTGGCAGGAAAATCAAGACAATCGATGACTCATTATATATAAAACAAAGACTGCCTTCAATAAAGGCCACAATTTGCAACCACTGATATGCTGAAATAAACCTATCATGCTGAAAATAAATGTGTCACTTGCCTCCACACGAAGGGCACAACAAAGGATCAACTTCATACACCTTGCGAATCATCTCTGCCCAGCCCTTTGATGGTACAAATAGCTCCTCTTGAATCTTCCTCCTCTGCCTGCGATGAGAACTATATTTTGAGTGAGAGCGCAATGCGCATGAGGTCGGCGTCCACCTTGAGAACTTTAACCTTGACAATTTGTCCGACTTTGACAAATTTCCGTGGATCGTCCACGTAGCAATCTGCAATCTGCGAAATGTGGACCAGCCCGTCTTGATGGACACCGATGTCCACAAATGCGCCAAAGTTAGTAACATTGGTCACAGTGCCCTCCAGCACCATGCCGGACTCAAGGTCTGTAATTTCCTTGATTTCTTCGGAAAATTGAGCATATTGGAATTCCTCCCTCGGGTCTCTGCCCGGCTTTTCAAGCTCGCTCAGGATGTCCTCGATAGTGGGAAGTCCTACATCTTCAGAGATGAATTTTTCTTTGGGTATTTTTCTGACAAGATCAACATTTCCTATGATTTTCTCCAGGGGCATCTTGATGTCAGAAGCCATCTCTTCGACCAAGGAATAACGCTCGGGATGGACAGCCGAATTGTCGAGAGGATTAGCTGCGCCCGGGATGCGTAAAAATCCAGCGGCCTGTTCGAATGATTTTTCACCTATTCCTGGCACCTTTTTCAGTTCCTCCCGGGAAGTAAAAGCACCGTTCTTTTCTCTGAAGATCACAATGTTGGATGCTGCTGTCCGGTTCAGGCCGGCCACATACTTGAGAAGATCAACCGAAGACAGGTTGAGGTTGGCTCCGACAAGATTGACACAACTTTCCACAACATCCTCAAGCGCGGATTTTAAATCGGCCTGATTCACATCGTGCTGGTACTGGCCCACACCGATTGCCTTGGGATCGATCTTTACGAGTTCAGAGAGGGGGTCTTGCAACCGTCGGCCGATGGAAATAGCTCCACGTACCGTGACATCGAAATCAGGGAATTCTTCACCGGCTGTCTTAGAGGCGCTGTAAACGCTGGCACCGGCCTCGCTGACGATAACACATATGGGACGTTTGCCTTCATAAATCTTTGATATTGCCTGGCGTATAAATATGTCTGTCTCCCTGCTCGCTGTTCCATTCCCCACAGCAATGAGCTCGATTCCGTATTTTTCGATCATTTCCAGGATCGTTCTCTCCGCATCCGCCTTTTTGTTCTGTGGCTCATGCGGGTAGATAATCCTGTGCTCCAGGAATTTACCTGTCAAATCCAGGGCAACTACCTTGCACCCTGTCCTGAATCCGGGGTCGATACCCATAACAGGTTTATGTCCGGCGGGGGGAGCTAAGAGCAGTACCCGAAGGTTCTCCGCAAAAACCCTAAAGGCTTCCTGCTCAGCTCTGTCCCGAAGCTCCCTCCGGATTTCCGTCTCTGTAGCAGGCAGGAGCAATCGTTCGAAACTATCCTTGACGACGTCTTTAAGGATGTGTGCAGCGGCACTTTGAGGATGATTGATGAAATGTGATTCCAGATGGGCCAAAACTTTAGGTTCAGGAATTTCGAGCTTCAGGCTTAAAATTTTTTCCCTCTCGCCGCGTAACATAGCCAGTGTCCTATGGGATGCGATTTTGTCTGTTTTTTCCCTAAAATCATAATACATTTGAAATTTGGTTTTCTGCGAAGCATACTTCTTCCGGGCAGCGGAAACAATGGAACCCTCGCGGGAAGCAAGTTTCCTGAGCCATTTACGAATTTCTGCATCATCAGACAGCTCTTCGGCTAAGATATCGCAGGCTCCCTGAATGACTTTTCCTGGAGTTCCGTATCCTTTGTGTTTATTGATAAAGCCCGAAGCTTCTGATTCAAAATCAGTATGACTATCCCAGAGTTCATAAATCCATCGAGCCAACGGCTCCAGTCCGGCATCACGGGCTTTTGAGGCACGAGTGGCTTTTTTGGGGCGGTATGGGAGATAGATGTCTTCGAGCTCGGTCTTGTTTGTTA
>CAZXJE010000368.1:0-399 GCA_964640835.1 uncultured Eubacteriales bacterium | reverse complement strand
GGCGTGAGTTTTCCCTGGGATTTTATGGATTCGAGTATTGTGTCCCGCCTTTCCTCCAGATCCATGTAATACCGGTGTTTTTTGGCAATCGTACGAATCTGTGTCTCATCCAGGTTTCCGGTGTTTTCTTTCCGGTATCGGGCTATAAAGGGAATTGTCGCACCTTCTTTAAGAAGCAAGAGAGTTTTTGCCGTCTGTTCTTCACGGAGGTTTAGTTCTGAAGTGAGTTGCTTGACGATATCCATTTTTAAATATCCTAATACTGTCTTAAAGTTTATCTAACCTGAATTATTCATAAAAAATGTCGATACTTATTACAACTGAAGCAATTTCAATGATTTACTTTATTCTTTCAGCAAGCCAATCTGACAATTTCGTTTTCAGAGCCCACATTATAAT
>CAZXJE010000367.1:0-3011 GCA_964640835.1 uncultured Eubacteriales bacterium | reverse complement strand
GCCGCATCAGGGAGAACATTAATTGCTGCAATTTTATCCTCTTCTGTTCGCGCATAGATAAAAGGACCAATATTCTCTCCTGTCTCTCCTCCCTGCGTCCCTGTTGCCATACAGAAGGTATCTTCAAAAGTCACTCCCTGCCATCCAGGATGGTCAGCCAAGTCAGGGATATAATCTACAATTAATTCTTCGAATATGTCCTCCCCATATCTCTCGGCCACAAAAAACATGGACAAGCCCATAGCCAAAGACTTGGTGACAGAAAACACACCATGTCGCATCTCTAAAGGATAGGGATAAGGGCCGCTTCTTGTGTGTGCAGGTTGAACATAAAGCTGCCCATCCAACAGTATCGCCGCAGTACTGACTTCCTCATGGAGCATCCCCCCTCTAAAAAAATCCTCAGTGAACCCACCTAGAGGCAGTCCCTCCCAGGAACGAATCGGAGGCCTCGCCGCAAGCTCTTTCTCGAAATCAAGAATATGTTGCTCCGCATCTTCAAAAGAACTCGGAGTATACATTACAGGAATCATTGCCCGAAAATTCGCGACCTGATAGCCATCAACAGGAGCAGTCTCCTGGGTAATCTGAATCGCCACATCAGATATCTCAGATGAATTATAAACAAATGTCGCTAAACCGTTCCGCGCCTGGCCAATGTAATTATCAGTGAATGTGAATGGGAAGGACGCCCGAGAATAGCCATTATCCCCCGTTTCCTGCCAAACTCGTCCCGGAGACAGGATAATATTCCAGAAGCTGTTCTGCTGGTTCCCGGACAGAATGATGCCTCTGTAAAAAGGAATGAGATATTCGCCGTAACTAATCACAGAAACAGAAAATGCGGGGAAGAATCTCATCCCGCTCCCCAGCCAATTGCTGTCGGAATGATTCGTATTCATAACTGTTTCTGAAAAATGTATCTCCCCAGAAAGCGGGTGAGCCGGTGGTATAGTGCTGCCTAATGGCATGAAGTAGTCATTGTGTACCAATTCCGGGAAGCCCCCACTCATTAGGTCATCGAAAGTTAGCTTATCCCTTACTCCTCGAGGCGGTTCAATACGTTTATTATCTTGAGAGTCTGTGACCGCACTCGTATTCACAGTTGAGAGAAAGACTATTACAAGCAGGATCAAGAAAATTTCTGCCCTGATATCCGTTCGCACAGTCATACTCCTTCAAATTAAATAGAGAAACGTCATGCTAATGGAACACATTGGGACAGAGAATATGTTATCTGGATATTTCTAAGGCTAAAAATATTCCTACAAACTAAAATTTTTTCCGCATCAAAAACTGAATTTGACGCCCACTTTGAAGACAACACCTGAAAGACTGATCTCCGCTTTCCTGACATTCCGATAGTCGGGATCTGATGGTTCATCATCAGATAATTCAAGGCTCGGATAATACTTGCCGGTATCCTCTTCATATTCCTCAACGTACCAGAAAGCTCCCGTCTCGCTATCAGTCCCTAGGGCATTTCTATTGATGTTTTCAACATCCCAATTCTTTAGATTGACCAACCTTCCGGATCCTTCCACGAATAGGGCAACACTATCGGATAGGCTATACTCAAAGCCCAATCCCCCTTGAAAACCGAAGCCACTGTCCTTGGCTGATCCTTCATTTTCTTCCCAGATTGTTATGCCCACCAATTCATTCTCCTGACGAATTTTGTAGTCCCAAGTGGCAAAATAGTACCCAACACCACCCTTCACATAGGCATTCATTTTTGATGCGACCGGGAAATTGTAGTATCCGTTCAGAGTGACCGGAACGACTTTAAAGACCGGCTCCCACTCAAAGGAGACTCGTGCATAAGTTCCGACCTGGAGTTCGGCACTACTTTCAATGGATTTCCGGATGTACCCCACTCCAAAACCAATGCCCCAGCGCTCGGTGAAGTTGTAAATAAACTCACCCTCGAATTCAGGGCCCCACTTCGCGTTCTTGATTTCACCAGAAGTAGATGCTCCGGCTAGCCTTGCAATATCAGCCAACTGCTCGTTCAATCCATCCGCAACCGTTGTGAGATCTCCCCCAGATATGCTCCCGTATCCACCCGAAACTTTCAGCGTGAACTTCTTGTAAGACTCTTGAGCCAACCCTGGTGAAGTCATAAGAAAAACAAACAGCAAAGATATCAAAACGATAATTATTCCTTTTTTCATGAATTAACTCCTTCTAAATTTGATATTCCTCATACTCCATGGAATATTCCCCTACCATTCATTCACTATCCAAATTGAAGAGACAAAAGTCATATAGCTCATCTTATTCATCCTTAGATCACATTCAATTGCAATTTATATGCCAATAATCAATTCAGGTGTATATAGATCGGGTACACGCACAACGACGTAAATAATGTTTACATGTGTAACATACCGTGGACGAATCCGGTCAGTTCCAGGTGGGAACGCCTCCTTCATCTGCCCAATGTGCTTTTTTGAATTTGACACCTCACCCTTTTCCTTGATATTCTTTTCCCAGTCGAATTAAGGGGAAGTGATCATGGAACAAGAGATCAAATGCCCAGGGTGTGGGAGCACTTCAATCATCGAACATGTCGTCATGGTAGATATGGAGGAAAAGAAAATCTACAGGTGTTTGGAATGTGGCAAAGAGTTCAGTGTGGAGGAACTATAGCTGGCACCCCTCCAAGGACAAATATAGAACTCTATATTACGCTCTCAAGCGTATATCTGAAAACTACGATAAGCTGAAGGAGATTCATGGGCTACTTGAGGTTGGCACAAGATGAATGAGCTAATCCTTTTCTGTTACACCTGCAAGCATTTCCTCAATTTTGAGGAAACAACCTTCTGTATGAAGTATATGGATGGAGCACCAATGGAAATCTTAATCACCAAGGAGTGTACCTTTTGGGAAGACAGATTTTAGGATGATGAGGAAGACTTAGGCTAGAAGCAAACACAGAAAGAAGCCACAGCTTTTACACTGTGGCTCTTTTTTTTATTGTTTATTGGAGACATTATAATTGATAC
>CAZXJE010000366.1:0-3017 GCA_964640835.1 uncultured Eubacteriales bacterium | reverse complement strand
GCCCGGTATCAAGGAAACTACGGCAGACGGTTTTCTCTGAGCTACAATCAACTCAAGTATTCGGGGGCCACAGAGCGGAAGTACATCTATGTGGGTACGATGTTTCCATTTGTGAAAACTCTGACGTTCTACGGCAATCTGGAGTATGAGCTCGCATCCAACGTGCGGAGTGAAGATCGATTATCACGTGTTTTTGCGAATGTGCGTTGGAACCCCTCTCGCACAGTGGACATGACGGCATTCTACAGTTCGGGCAGAGGACTCGACTACCACCGTTATATACTCGAAAGGTCGCAGGATCCCACCCTCAACGACACGGAACTCGAACGCTTCTACTATTCCAGCCAATACGGTTTGCGTCTCAGTATTAAACCCATACGGAGTCTGCGCCTCTATGTCTCACGCATGGAGAGTGAACAGAAAGACTCGGAAATTCGAAACCATACCTGGCGATTTGGTGGTTCTGCCGGCGATATATTGAAATCAGGAGTGACACTCTACGGGAATTATGCGTGGAATCGTGGGGAGATGTCTGAATCCGATTCCTACTATGTGGCTTTAAGCAAAGATTTTGGGAGAGTCTCTTGGCACGGCAGTTTTTCCAACACGTTTAATGGAGTCCGCTATGATCACGGGAATGAAACGCCTCAAGTTATCCGCTTGAATGATTACAAGACGTTTACAACGCAATTTTTCATCCCCATCACGCGTTTGTTTGCAGCGTCGTTGGAGTATGAATATTTTCTGCAGGAAGAATCCAACCAACATTTGTTTTTTGTGAGATTGATTTTAAGGAATTGAGACCGGGAAAACGAGATATCATGGAGTTTAGGTAAGATCGCGATGAGCAAGGAAGCAAGAATCCAGGTCCTGGAAGGTCTAGGAAGAGTCCTTCCGGTTGTCGTTATTATCGTTCTTTTTATTTGGTTTTCTGGACAGCACACCGGATTGGGAGGAAAACAGGAAGCGGTGCAGTGGAGTGCCGAGAGCCATGACCGGACGAATTTTCCACTCGTCGGAAAACACCGGATAGTCTCCTGCAATGAGTGCCATCTGGACGGAGTTTTTGAAGGGACGCCCACAACATGCGAAGTCTGTCACTGGGAACGAAGGCAGGACGACCGTTATGAACTCCGCTTGGGGACTCATTGTGCTGACTGCCATGAGCCTTTCACATGGAAAAACGTGGCGCCTAATAAATGGAATCATGAAGCCGCCACTGGATATCCCTTAGAAGGTGTGCACAGGACGCTGGACTGTGTCGAATGTCATGGAGAGAGGGAGTTTATCGGGGCTACGGTGGACTGTTTTGGGTGTCATGAGAAAAATTACCGTGAGTCCGATAATCCCGATCACATTGCCGCAGGGTTTTCGGCCGAGTGCCAGCTCTGTCATTTTAACAACAGCAGCTGGGAAGGAGCCCGCTTCTCTCACGACACTTTTCCTTTGACCGGGCAGCACACGATCGCCAATTGCTCCGATTGCCACGGCAACGGCCAATATGCGGGATTGCCCTCCGATTGCGTGTTCTGCCATCAGGCAGATTATGACAACACTCAAGATCCCAACCATCGCGACGCGGGCTTTCCAACAGCATGTGAGATCTGTCACAGCTCAAATGCGAACACTTGGGAAGGGGCGGTTTTTGCCCATTCTACATTTCCTCTGAATGGTAAACATAGTTTGGCGGATTGTTCCGATTGCCACAGCAACGGCCAATATGTGGGGCTGCCCTCAGATTGTGTGTTTTGCCATAGAGAGGACTATGACAGTGCCAGGAATCCTAACCACAAGCAGTTGAATTATCCCTTCGAATGCGAGGCGTGCCACGGAATACAGGCAATAACCTGGGAAGGTGCGAAGTTCAACCATGATTCTTTTCCTTTGAAGGGCCAACATGCTGTGGTCGATTGTTCCGCCTGCCATAGCAGCGGCCAGCATGAAGGATTACCATCTGTCTGTGTGTTTTGCCATCTAGAGGATTATCTCAACGCCAAAGATCCAGATCACAAACAGCTAGGCTTCCATACCTACTGTCAGGTCTGTCATGGAACAGATGCAGTGAGCTGGAAAAACGCTAATCTTTCCCACAATCAATACTTTCCATTGCAGGGTGCTCATACGGATCTCGATTGTTCTCAGTGCCACGTGAAAAATCTAAATCTGCCCAAAGAATGTGTGAACTGCCACCAGGAGGATTATGATTCCGCCGTGGATCCAAACCATCAGACTGCAGGTTTCCCCACAGATTGTGGATTCTGTCATTATTCTTCTCATGTTTTCTGGTCTCAGGCGAGATTCGATCACTCTTTCCCCATAGAATCCGGAAAACATTCGCAGTGGGATTGTACGGACTGCCACCTTACAGCAAACTATCGTGACTTCTCATGCATCAATTGCCATGCCCATGACAAAACACGGATGGATAACAAACATCAAAATGTGCCCGGGTATTCGTACAACAGTCATTCCTGTTATGGTTGTCACCCTCAGGGACGGGAATGATTCCTGAGTCCGCTTGAGAAGCGGAATATTCAGATCGGATAGCTTTTTTTACTCTATTTTCATTCCGATTACATCCATCCCCATTGACTCATTGGAAATGTGACATTTGGTGTATTTGCCGGTTTCGTCTTTCAAAAATTTAATCGAGTACGTGCCTTCCTCTGGGTCTTCAATGGTAAATTCGAAATCTTTCCCCTCCACAGGCTCCATCTGTCCGGGAGTGCTCGAGACTTCTGTAATCGCCAAAAGTTTTTCGCTTTCCACATAAAAAGTCACTTTGAGCACGCCGTACCCTTGACTAGTCATGTCGAACGAGTAGTCTCCCAAAATAGGTGCATATTTTTTTTCGAGGTCTTCTCCCACGCCTGCACTCGCCGAAACAACAATCCAGAAAAGAATAAAAGTTAGCGTGAACAAAAACTTTAAATTGGTTTTTTCTGCCGGACTCTGCAATAGACCCTCCTAAATAGAATTTTTACGTCTATGAATACTTACGGAATTACACTGTGAAA
>CAZXJE010000365.1:0-3046 GCA_964640835.1 uncultured Eubacteriales bacterium | reverse complement strand
CTTCTGTCCGTTCTAACAGCGAAGACAAAATCAGCGCCAATCTAAAGGTGATGATTCAGAATCAAGGCGATCAGATGCAATTCACCGTATGGATATTTTTCAAGGATAAAGGCCATGAGCTCGACAAAAAAATTCAGACCGTTCAGTCTTCTCTGAATCCTCGCACCCTAAAACGCCGATTGCGCCACCTCAGACACACGCCTCTCGTGGATGAATACGACGTACCCGTCGAAGAAAAATACATCCAAAGCGTACAATCCCACACCATCCGGATCCGTCACAGATCACGATGGCTCAATGCAGTCTCTGCTGTGGCCTATGGCTATGTCTTGCAGAGAATTGCGGATCTCGATTTTGTCAAAAAGATCGACCTTGTCCGGTCCTTTCACTTCCGTGAACCTGACCTTACTCAAGCACAATCCATAGAGAAACCTTCCCTGGTAACAGAACCTCACGCATTCGATTATGGACCTTCCTTCAACCAGCTCAATCAGATCAATGTGCCTGCTCTCCATGACCAAGGCTATAGCGGCAAAGGTGTTTTGATATGTATGCTTGACACTGGTTTTAAGAATTTTACGCACCAAGCCTTGGATCATCTGGATATCCAAGCCACATGGGATTTTGTAAACGGTGATCCCAATGTTTTTGATGAGGAGGGCCAGATGGGCGTGGGGAATCACGGCACCCAAACTCTGGGCACAATTGGGGGTTACCATCCTGGGGAATTGATCAGCCCCGCTTACGGAGCGTCTTATTTACTTGGAAAAACAGAAAACACCGGATGGGAACGCCACATCGAGGAAGACCATTGGGTCGCAGGGGCCGAATGGGCGGACGATCTCGGAGCCGACATTATCAGCAGTTCTCTGGGTTATCGTTATGAATTCGACCAAGGAGAGGAAGGGTATACTTCAGACGACATGGATGGGGAGACTGCCATAACAACGCGAGGAGCCAACATTGCTGCCAGCCGTGGCATCCTGATCGTCAACTCAGCCGGGAACGAAGGTCCGGCCTCTCCCCCGAACAACACCATCATCGCCCCCTCTGACAGTCCCAATGTCATTGCCGCAGGAGCAGTCGACCCAAGTAGAATGCGTGTGGAATTTAGCTCTATGGGCCCTACAGCAGATGGAAGGATCAAGCCAGATGTGATGGCTCAGGGCTTAAATGTCTACACAGTTGAGATCGGGGGATCCAACATCTACGACTCTGTTGCAGGCACCTCTTTCTCCTGCCCTTTAACAGCCGGTGTCGCGGCGCTCATCCTGGAGATCAATCCCACGTGGACGAATTATGACATTATGGATGCCATAAAATCTACGGCTGACAATTCCTCGAGTCCCAATAATGAATATGGGTGGGGAATCGTTGATGCTTACGGAGCCGCCTTCTATGGCGTGAAAAAAATATTCCCACCGCAATCTTTTTCTGTACAAAGAATTCTAAACGATTATATTTTTTTCGCGCAATTTGTTGACCGTCTCACATGGATTACCAACCCTGGAAATGAAATACCCGTGGCCTCTTATCGCCTTTATGAGAGCCAGACGGATGGTCAGGATAGTGACTTCGTTTTGATTTCCGAACTGAATGGCCAAACTTTTACATACGATAGGCGCGGACTTTTGTTTGAGGAAACTTATATCTACAAGATCACTTCAGTCAGTGAATCAGGCGAAGAGAGCGCCCCTGTCTACGCCACCTTTAGCCAATGATTCAAATTCATTTTACAGAATGATTATTGCATAAAATTTATGAATAACCTAAGAAAGGAATCGCTTATGCTAAAGAGATTTATAAATGGGATTATATTTCTTGTTTTGGTTGGCTGTTTTGTTCAATCAAGCCAGGCCATTCAATTGGGGATAGGCCTCAATTATGGACTCCGCCAAGTTCAGGATGAAATCATAAAAACGACATATGGTGACGGTTACGTCTACGCTCCCTATTTGAGGCTGATCCCTTTCAGAAGTGTAGGTTTTGAGGTCGCATATGAGGGCGGTTATAAAAAAAGCGGAACAATCGGCCTTTATGATGAGGACAGCACGCTTTCAATCACGGGCTTGGAATTTTCAGGAATTCTCTTTTTGCCGCTCCGGCCGTTGGTTGCCTACGTCAAATTAGGTATGGGGTACTATACCTATAAGCAGGAAATTGAAAGTGATTATACGCGTCTGACAGTCGATCACAGCAAGTGGGCTACTTTTATTGCTGGTGGGATCAACCTGTGGGTGTTTGATAGACTATACTTATCGGCAGAGGTAAAATCCGTCCCACTCATAGTCAGGCCATATGATACAGAGGTAAACCTTGGAGGCCTTCGATTCCTTGCCGGCATCGGCTATTCCTTCGATTTTTAAATGAATGAATTCTGTGTTCTTGGTGTTGATCTGGCAGGAGTTCCGCATCGTCCCACAGGGATGTGCGTACTGCGAGGCCTGAAGGTAAAGACTTTTCTAGCGTATTCCGATGCTGATATTTTGGAGTGCGCCGAGAAGGAAAAGCCAAATCTTATTACCATCGATGCACCGCTAAACCTTCCCCCAGGCAGAAAGTCCATCGAAGATAGAAACGGTGAGCATTATCGGGTTTGTGACTTGGAATTGAGGAAAAGAAAGATCCCTTTCTTTCCGATCACTCTGGGTCCGATGAGAGTGCTCACTGTACGCGGCATCGAACTCCGCGGAGAACTCGAGAAAAGGGGATTCCGTGCTGTTGAGATGTATCCGGGCGGTGCCCAGGATATTTGGGGAATCCCGCGCGCACGGCGTGATTTGGAAGGGCTTAGAAAGGGCCTCCAACGCCTCGGTATCAAAGGCTTAAAAAAAGACATCTCAGACCACGAGCTCGACGCCGCCACAGGTGCTCTCGTCGGCCTCCTCTTCCTCCAGGACAAAGCCGAAGTCTACGGCAATTTTACAGATGGTGCCATCCTTATGCCGAAACCTTAGACAGGATTTTTTACGGTCTGTTAGTGGAGCGAATCCTTCAAAAAAGGGGACAGGCTACTTTATTAATTAACTCTATAAAAAGTAGCCTG
>CAZXJE010000364.1:0-3053 GCA_964640835.1 uncultured Eubacteriales bacterium | reverse complement strand
GAGATGACGGTGGTGGGTGTTGTCAGGGATTTTCATGTCCAGTCTCTGCACAACACGATCAATCCGATGATCATTTTTGTTGAGCCCAAAATGTATGCCATGATGGCTGTGAAAATAAATCCTGCAAACGCTAAAGAGACTGTCCAATCGCTTAAAGAAATCTGGAATAGTGTGCTCCCATTTGCCGCCTTTAACTATAGATACATGGAAGATGCCTATCACAGCTTCTACAGGACAGAAGAAAAAACCGGGAAATTAATCACCATATTCACTTGTTTGGCGTTATTCGTATCGTGTCTGGGTTTGTTCGGACTGGCCTCATTCATGACTTCAAAGAGAATCAAGGAGATCGGGGTCAGAAAAGTGTTGGGAGCCACGGCAGGGGGAATAGCAGTTCTCTTATCCAAACAATTCACAAAATGGGTGATATTTTCGAATATTCTCGCGTGGCCGATTTCATACTATCTGCTGAGCCGGTGGTTGGAAAATTTTGCTTACAGGATGAATCTGGGGCCTATGCCATTTCTGGTGAGTGGCGCGGCTGGCCTATCCATTGCAGTCCTCACTGTGGGCTTCCAGGCCATTAAAGCCGCTCTAACCAATCCTGTGGAATCCTTAAGGTATGAATAGAATTTTATCCTTAGTGATTACATCCCTTTTTCAATTTGATCCCAATTCTTTACTCTGTATCTTTTAATCGTTACCTCACCTGTCTCTTCGGAGGTATCTATATCATAGAGTAAGCCATCTTTAATGATCTCTGGATTGAAAGAGAGGAAGGTTTTGTATAAGTAATAGCCGTCTTTGCTAAAAATATCCAACTCGACTCGATCGCTATCGTCAAGAACCGATGGCGCTTTCCTCACATAGATTCGACCCTCTCCATCAATGGACATCCCATAAAAGAATGGACGATGAGGAGGGAACTGGCAGGAGGCCTCCACCACATCTCTTGGCGGCTTTCTTCCCCTTCTTTCATAAGCTTCTTCAATACGGTTTATGATGAAGTCTTTTTCAGCTCTACTGATTGGCTGTGGAGGCTCATTTTTTTCTATCTTTAAGCTGACCTCTCCCTCCTGATTAATAACCGTTATCACATAATCTGATGGATAGGCATAAATGAAATGTTGTTCACTGAATGGCAATAAATAGGGCCAATAATTATATTGGTGATATGCCTTAAAGGCCAAAGTCACTCCACTGCTATCCCTCGATTGCACGGCCTGCACATCAGAAAATTCGGCGATCCTATCAGCGATTTTCCCCTTTCGATCATATTTGACGAGATATTTTTTACTCCCTTCTTCATCACTTTGCATGATAAAAGTGAAAATATTGCCATCCATATCTAAGAAAAAATCATTGATATTATTCTCAAAAGTCAAACTGTCCTTATAAACACCTTCCCCATCAAAGATCTGAATCCTTCTCCGGTCAGATAAATACACTGTGTCCTGGTCATCGATGAAAACAGAAGAGAGCCTTAAAAATTCACCAGGGCCTTCTCCCTCACGGCCGATGGTCAGGAGATGGTGTCCGTCTTTATCGAACTTTTGAACACGATGGTTTCCGGAATCAAGGACATAGATATTTTGCTCACTGTCAAGAGCGATTCCTGCTACACTATAAAACTGGTGGTTCGGGTCTTCATCATTTCCGATCTCGAGATCGTCTTCTAATTCAATGGAAAATTCTCCATAGTATGGCTCAAGAGGATTTCTGACGATCGTGACGCCATCAACTTCCTCAACTTCACCTTGCCATCCATCCTTGTTAGAGCTGCAGGAGACAAAAAAAATTGAAATCAAAATCAACAGTACAACTGGGACTACGAATATGGTTCTCTTCATAATCTCTCCATTTTCTAAGGATTGTTTCAAATACTATAACGCTCTACACCACTATTCTGTTTACGATTGTGGTTTTACTGTCTGATTACAAAATCGAGGATTCATTTCGAAAACCTGACAACTGTTTTGTACTGAGAAAGAGTGAAAGACATCAAGTCTTCAACCGTGATCTCCAGGCGATATTTTCCCTCCCGTTCCGGAACATAGGGGATTTCTATGATCAACTCGTATGTTTCAAAGAGTTCTTTTTCTGTTTTCCGCCAGGTTTTTTTCTCATGGATTCCATCGATTTTTTGGTCTTCATGAAAGACATCGATGTCTATGCCAAATTCGGCCACAAGGATTTCCTCTTGTTCGTCCCAACTCACGCCTGAGATGGGGATAACAATACGAATCGTGCCGTCCTCATATTTTGCGTCTGAATCCAAAGGTTCTTCGATGAACCGTCTGTGTTCGGGGTGTATCAATTCCAATTTGGCCTTTTCCAGCGACTGGAATAACTTAGAATTTTGACCGGTCAACCCCCAGCCTCCCGTCGATCTCCTTGCAAAATACACCGTCAGCTGGTAGCGGTAATAGATCCAAGCTTCCGAGCTTTCCCCGCTTGGCTGAGAGACAGTTCGCCCCTCATACATAGGCCAGATGCCAAAATATAAAACATCAGGTTCGCCCATGATGAGATAAACGCGCCTTCTCTCTGTGTCCCATCCATGGTATTGGTCCCAGCTTGAATCAGGGACATTTCCCGGGTGAGGACTTCTCCTGCCGAACCACCGGTTTGCATACTCGACCCGCTCTTCAAATAATTGTTGGTTCTCATTTTCTTCTGTCCCGGGAACGGGATCACGGATTCGCCAGAACTCCTCGATGAATTTCTTCCTGGATTCGGCATCGGGAAGGTTTTTATAGTCTTCTTTTTCCTCATCGGTCATGATGAAGCTGGTTTTTTTGTAGAATGTTTCGAAGTAGGGATCATCTTTCATGCTGCGAAAGAGGCTGCAACATGGAGAAGCGATAGCGGCACATGAAAGGCAGATAAAAATGAAACTTATCCAAGCTCTTCTACCCAAGAAAAACACTTTATACAATTCCAAACTTTGTTATTGAACTCAGCCTGTTGTTCCTCTAATTCCTAATTCCTGTGCTGCGGAATATACACAGAGGAGATGCCGATCGCTCCACGCCCCGTTTCGAGGCTGCGGA
>CAZXJE010000363.1:0-3076 GCA_964640835.1 uncultured Eubacteriales bacterium | reverse complement strand
CTCGAACTTTCCGAGGTAAAAGGTGAGAGAAATATTGCCTAAATGTCTTTTTCCCGCCCTGTTTGGTTTATGTGTCGGGGTGTTTTGTCTAATCCTACCCGGCTGCACTCAGGATTCAAACCAGAAATCGGAGGTATCTCCATCCGATCCTGTTCAGACGATAGGAGAGGCGAGGCGAATCATCTGCGCAGCTCCGAGTGTGACCGAGATCGTTTTCGCGCTCGGAATTGGTGAGAGAGTCGTGGGTGTTAGTGCTTTTAGCACGTTTCCTCCAGAAGCCCTGACAATCCCTCGAATAGGCGGATTGATCAACCCAAACAAAGAGAAGATCACGGCTCTCCAACCGGATCTCTTGATCATCCAGGGGCAGAATGAATCCCTCTCCAGATTTTGTGAAGAACATGGGATTCGATTCCTTCCCATAGAGATCAACACTCTGGAGGATATCTGGACCGCCATCCAGACGATCGGTCAGACACTCAACGCCGAGGATAAGGCCAGCGCTCTCATCCAAAAAATCAAAGACGATCTTCAGGATATAAAAGAGAGAATCCACGATCGTCCTCTTAAAAAGGTCTTTCTCACACTCGGACACACACCGGGAGACCTCACAGGCCTGATGACAACCGGACCCGGGACGTTCCTGCATGAGCTGGTCACTGCAGCAGGCGGCAAAAACATATTTTCGGATGCGTCTGGCCTCTACCCCCAGATCTCCAAGGAATCTCTGGTCAAACGCCAGCCCGAAGTTATCATAGAAGCTATCCCCGGAGGGATACCGGAGGAGAAGCTCAAACTCCTTGAGAAAGACTGGTCACAACTGCCCATGCTTCCCGCATTCAAGTCCGGAAACATCCACTTTCTCACGGAGGATTTTCTTCTAATTCCGAGTGTGCGTATTTCTCAGACCGTTCGTCGCTTTGCAGAAATTATCCATCCTGAAGCCTTTCAAGAAATATCCGATGATTGAGCTTAAAGACATTCAGCATAGCTTTCCAGAATCAGATTGGACCCTTCGTATCTCCTCCCTCGAGCTCTGTTCGGGCGAGATCTTCAGCATCATCGGTCCCAACGGCTCTGGGAAAAGCACTCTGCTGCGCATCGCATCCGGTGTTTTAGAGCCATCTGGGGGAACGATCCTGCTGAACGGCAAAAACATATTTGAGCTCAAGAGGCGAACGATCGCAAGATCTCTCGGATATCTGCCCCAGGAAACAGTCAGCCTTTACGATTTCACAGTCGAGGAGATCGTCCGGATGGGCCGATATCCACACACCCAAGGCTTCGGGACTCTCGAAAACAATGACTGCATCGTCGTCCAAGAATGCCTCGAGCTCACCGAAATGACGTCCCTCAAAGAGCGCCCTCTTTCCCGGCTATCAGGAGGTGAGAAGAAACGTGCATTTCTCGCCTCTGTGCTCGCACAGAAACCGGAAATACTGCTTCTTGATGAGCCGACCAGCGCTCTGGATGTCCACCACCAGGTCCAATTCTTCCGGCTCCTCCAGAGTCTTTCTAGGGATGGGATGGGAGTAGCGGTGGTCACGCACGATATCAACCTGGCATCTCTCTTCAGCGACAGAATGATGGTTCTATCGGGGGGAGAGCCTGTTGTCTCCGGGCCACCCGCTGAAGTGCTTACCGCTTCGACGGTCCGTGCCGTCTACGGAGAAGCTATCCTTTTGGGCTTTCATCCAGAAACGGGGAGGCCCACGATCCTCCCTAAATTGGTGACGGAGAAAAAGAGTGAAGGGTAAAACCATCGTTCTTTATGGACTCATATTCCTCGCTGTGGCTGCCATAACACCATGGTTCGGTGCGGAAACCCTTAATCACACACGTATATGGGGCTATCTTCAAGGCGAATCAAACGCAGATGGAGATATCTTCTGGCTCCAACGTATTCCCAGGGTGATCCTGGCTCTCTTGGCTGGAGGGACTCTGGCCCTCGTCGGAGCGTCCTTCCAAGTGCTTTTCCGGAATCCTCTTGTCGAACCCTACACCCTTGGCATGAGCGGCGGGGCAGCTCTGGGAGCATTCCTCGCCATTTCCTTGCCTGCCCTCTGGATCGGTTGGGGCCCATTCAGCTCTATCCAGTTCCTCGCCATCCTGGGTGCTTCCGCCAGCTTGGCTCTCATCTATGCCCTGTCTCGAAGGCCTCAGGGGATGTCTGTGTACACCCTCCTTCTTGCAGGAGTGACCATCAGCATCATCTGTGGCGGAACGATTCTTTTTCTCAGCTACCTTGCAAGTCCTCATGTTCTGGTTCTCTACCATAGATGGATGATGGGGGGGATCGATGTTGTCGGCTATAGAGATTTTCTCTCTCTCAGCCCTCTTCTCGTCCCGGGCCTCATCCTCCTGCTCTATCACGCAAACGCCCTCAACCAGATCTCGCTGGGTGAAGAGATGGCCCTCGGTCACGGTGTAGATGTCAAGCGAGTCCAAAGACACATTTTCGCCGGAGGCGGACTCGCGACAGCCGCTGTGGTCTCTTTTGTCGGACCGATCGGTTTTATCGGCTTGATCATCCCTCATGCCGTCAGGCGCCTCAGCGGCTTCGACCAGCGGACAGTTCTCCCGTGTTCTTTTCTTCTCGGGGGAGCGGCCCTGGCTCTGTGTGACACGATTGCGAGAACCATTCTCTCCCCCACAGAGCTTCCTGTGGGAATCATCACGGCCATCCTCGGCGGCCCTCTCTTCATTTATTTGCTCGTTACACTCCGTTGGAGATAAACCCTACAGTAAAAAAGGAAAAGGATGCTAGAATAAGAATTAGCATGAATTATTCACGAGTTGAGGCCCCTTCAGCGGTGAGTAATTGGCCCATGGATCTGATCATGGAGGCCCGATGTTCTTTTTTATAGGGGGCGTTCAGCCCAAAACTGTGATCCTGAAAAAACAGCCAAGAGTCTGTCCAAACTGCAGCCATCCTGAGATCTGCCAGAAAAGAGTGGACAGTTACCTGAGTCTCTTTTTTATCCCACTTTTCCCTGTGAAAAAAGGCACTCCCTTCTGGGTCTGTGATAACTGCAATACATATTTTGATGACACGGGTTTTCAGTTGACATCCGGA
>CAZXJE010000362.1:0-3091 GCA_964640835.1 uncultured Eubacteriales bacterium | reverse complement strand
TTTGGATTCAATTTCTGGAGCAATTTGGAAGAAATACGCGGCGAAGAATCAGGATTCGAGCTTGTTGGGCTCATCCTCTCTTTAAATGCCACTTTTTGTGTCTTATAAAACTTAATAAAGCGGGTCCTTTTCCTTAACTGATCCAGACATCTGTTTGAGAGGATAGTGAAGAACCAGTCTTTGAAATTTTTTGTAAAATCAAACTTCTCGAGATTAAGATAAACCTGTACAAAGGCCTCCTGGCAAGCATCTTCGGCATCTTCTCTGTTTCCGAGGATGTTCCATGCCAGCGCTAAGCTTTTTCCTCTGTACTTATCCATCAATTTCCTAAAATCCTCCTGTTCTCCATTAAGGCAGCTCATAAGAAGCTGATTATCTTCCATGTTTCTGTCTTTATACACTGATTACGTCCTACATCACAAAACTGTTTATCCTACATCATTCATAAAAACTGCCGATACTTTCCTCTAAAAAACTTCTATTTCTTATTATCGGCATTTTTTACCTTTCTGGCGAGCCAATCTCACCGCATCTGCTTCGTTATGTCGGGTCTCGCGGTAGTAAACTACAGCTTCGCCCTCCATGCCTCTCATCTGCAGCGACCTCAACTCGTGAATGATGCAGGATATTTACCGCATTTCTGCTACTAGCAAGATTCATAAAAACTGCCGATATTCATAATCAAAACCAATAGTATTATAAACCAATTCGTGGGGTGAGGGAGAAAGGGTAAAAGGGAAAGTATAGACAAACGGGCAAAAAAAGAGCGCTGGCTGTCGAGGCGCCAAGGTTTGGAAAAGGAAGCGGGGCTAAGGAGGATTCCTCTCCAGCCAGCAGGTTAATTATAGTATAATGAAGGAATTATCACAATGTCAAAACAATTTTTAAAGTTTTTTTATAAATTTAATCGGGCATGACATCCAAAAAATCTCGAAAAATGGTCCTTTCATGGCTGTGGGTAGTGCTCTGCGCACTTGCTATTTTCTTTACAGTTCCAATGGCACGGAAAATACAGAATTTGGTCACAATCCTCGCAGGACGTTCTTTCTTCGGATATTTTGTGCTCTTTGCTGCAGCAACCACGTTCCTTGTTCTTGGATATATCCTCTATTTTCGTCTTAAGATTCGTACATTATCAAACTACATCTGGCTTGTTCTCATTTCGGCCATCTATGTGTACTTCACGCTCAAACTCTGGGCCAATCCTGAAGAGGCCATTCATTTTATCGAATATGGCCTGTTAGGATTATTCCTTTTTTGGGCTCTGCGTCACCATATCGGCGACAAAAGCATTTATTTTGCAGCATTTCTTTTGGGAACACTCGTCGGAACCTTCGATGAGATCCTCCAGTGGATCGTCCCTGGGCGCTATTTTGACCTCAGAGATGTGGGCCTCAATGCTCTCTCCTCCGGCCTTTTTCAAATCCTTTTCTGGAAGGGAGTCAGACCTAAATTACCCTATGATAAAGTTCAACCCAAATCCATAAAAATCATTTCTGTGCTGTTGGCAGCAAACCTGCTCCTTCTGGGACTTTGCCTCTCTAACACCCCCCAACGAGTGAAAAAATACACAAAAGTCCTTCCTATTCTCTCCGGCTTGAAGAACCAGGAGGCGATGAGCGAATTCAAGTTTAAACATAGAAGCCCTGATATTGGAATTTTTTACTCGCGTCTGACTCTTGAAGAATTAATAAGTATCGATCAGTACAGAGCGAAGGAATTTGGCAATATACTGCTTAACTGGCAAGACAAGGATTACGCAGAATATCTGCGCATCTTCCCAGGAGGCGTAGCTCCTTTCCTCCACGAAATACGCGTTCACATTTTCCGGCGTGACAATAGATTGAATAGAGCTCTCTCCTCAGATGATGAGGCTGTCCAAAGTGAAAATTTTCTCATCGCCTATAAAGAAAATCTTATCCTGGAAAAATACTTTGGACAGACACTCGAAAGATCACCATACATGTGGGATGAATCCATAAAAGCGCAAGTCTTGGCACCTATCAATCCGAAAACTCCATATGAGAGTCCTGTTAGCGCAGGTGTTTGGGCATCAGTGAATGAAAGAGTGGCCTGGATCATTATCGGTGTAATTCTTTTAGTACTACTCATTATCAATTTTTATTTTGTCCGGACTTCAAAATCACTAAATAAATAGAAATAGATTTGATTTTGAAGGAAAAATGAGCTAACCTGGCAACGAATCCAGCGCCAATACTATGAAATACAGATGCGTTCAGCTCCTCTTAACATTTTTCATAGTTCCGGTTTTCCTCGTTCCTCTCTCTGTGAATGCAGATCATGTGGTAAAAAAAACCAAACAGACAACCGAAACCGTCATGAACGGTTCGAACCAAAAATCAAGCAATGATGATGGTACAACGTGGATCTCAAAAAACAAAATGCGGCAGAATGATGGAGGAGCTACATCAATTATCATCCGGCTGGATAAAAACAAGGTGTTTATCCTCAACCATGATGACAAAACCTACTCTGAGATGGACTTGCCCTTAAAACTCGAAGAAAACTTAACACCAGAAGCCAAACAGATCACACAGGTGATGGAGATCTCCTCATCGGTCACAGAAACACAGGAAACGAGAGTGATCAAGGGCTGGAAGAGCCAAAAATTCTCAGCCGATATTTCCATCTCCATTATGGGAATGGACATGCCCATGACAATGGAAATTTGGGCATCCAAAGAGACCGGGATCAATCTAAAGACTTTTCGTAAATATTATGCAGTGCTTTTGTCTATGAATCCATTCACAAAAGACCTCGTGGAAGAATTCAAGAAAATCGAAGGTTATCCGGTTCTAACAAAAATATCGATGCAGGTCAAAGGCGTTGAAACAAAATCACAGGAAGAAGTCATCACTGTGGAAGAAAGCAGGGCCCCCAGGGGAACATATGACATCCCCTCTGAGTACACCCGTGTCGCTTACAATCCTCTGATTTTAGGTAATGGAAACTCTCAACGATAATAACCTAACCTGAATCATTCACGAGCCGAGGTTGCTGCAAAGGCAAGGCAGTGGCCCACGAAGCTGTAGTGAACTACCGCAAGTGAGTTACAACGAAGGCTTTGTAG
>CAZXJE010000361.1:0-3095 GCA_964640835.1 uncultured Eubacteriales bacterium | reverse complement strand
TTTCCTCGCTGGGGAAACTGAGAGTGTTTTCGAAATCACCAATTGGAACACTCGGAACGTCATTTATCATGGTTTTGGAGATGCTTCCAACGATTCATATTGAGTGGAAACTGGGAATCATTCATGATATTCTGTTAAAGGATGGTTGGGCAAAAGAGAAACTTGATGAAAAAAGTATTTGCAGCAGCAATTGTTATCGTTTCGGTCCTTTTTCTCTGGCTCTACGGTTACCAGGAGCAAGCGCAAGAGATTGTTCCCGAAAAGCATGAAGTCGCTGTCCGGCTGGTTCTTCTGGACGTAATCGTGACCAAAGGCGGGGAATTCGTAAAGGACCTGACAAAAGATGATTTCGAAGTCTTTGAGGACGGAAAAAAAGTGGCCATAAATTCCTTCGAGCTCATCAGTTTCGAGGAAAGAACGCTAGATGTTTTAAAAGAAGAAGAGGAGGAGCCGGAAATAGTCCCGGCCCGGCCAAAAAAGAAACTGGCCGTTATTTTTGACAGCATCAACTCCTGGCAAAAAGAGATCGAAGACCAACAGGTCGATATCGTTGACGAGCTGAATGCGCTGATCCAACTGGGACACGAAGTCATGATCTGTCAATTGAGCCCGACAAAAGGCTTCGAGATCCTCCAGCCCTTCACGACAGATGACAAGCTCATAAAGAATTCCGTTGAGCTCGCTTCCGGAAAAATATGGAACTTGGGAACCGATATTGGGGACATCCCCCAACATAACGCGACCTACTCCGGCGCCGATTCACGCCTCTACGAAACGATGATGCGGATGGACTATCTGTACAGGGAATTAAACAAATTCGAAAAAACGATCGGGGGGATCCTTGCCGCCGTGAACATGATCATGGACCTTCCGGGACGAAAAAATCTGCTCCTCATAAGCGGGGGAATTCCGGACATCGCTCCACAGGATACTCTCCCCAATTTTGGGGACACATCTGAGATGTCGAGAAGAGACAGGTTTCTTGGCGTGCAGCGGAACTATTCCGGCCGAAATTTCAATCTTCCCGTCAATGAGAACGTCAAGGTGTTCGATCCCTTCAATATCTTGGGGGACAAGGTCTTTAAAAATTCTGAAGAAGTCATCCGGGAATTGATCCACTTCGCCAATGCCCAGAATATCTCCATTTACTCCTTAAGCTCTGATTCATTCATAAAACACCTATACTCAGGTGCATCTGCAGAACATTACCAACAATACGAGCAAGCTAACCTGGAAAAAACAAGCCAGGACAGGATCAACAGAGTCCAAAATATGCGCTGGATCTCAGAGGATACAGGAGCTGACTCACTGAGAGGAACGGCAAAATTCGACACCTTCCGCCAGGTTATGCGTACAGACCTCAATTATTACTACCAGATAAGTTTCTATCCTCAGAGAAGCGAACCGGACGACAAACACCACAAACTGAAAATCGATGTGAAACGAGGTGGCGTGGATGTGCGTTACAGGAAGGGGTACACCGACTATTCCCGGGAAGAAAAGAACAAGATGCAGCTGGTTACCGCTTTTTACATGCCCTCCCTGTTCAAAGAACTCCCTGTTTATGCAGAATTTATTCCCTTCGTATCCTCCTCGGGAAAATATGAACCCTGGATGGGTATCGCACTCCCCACTAAGGGACTCTTTATTGACAGGTACATAGAGTTCGGGCCTAAAAAATTTAACCTGCATGTCTGGATATATGATCAAGCCAGCGGAGAGAAAGGGTTTGGAGGACAGATCGAGCTGCCGTTCGATATCGATGCCAACTTCATGAAATACGTCAAAACAACCGACGCTTTGAGATTCAACTTCAAAGGGCCGGAAATTTCACTCAAGCCCAAAGAGTATAAATCTGTGTTTGCCCTCGTCGACCCTCTCACCAATGAAATCGGGACGTGGGAATCGTCCTTTTTTCTCCCTGACCTTGAAAACAAAGACGAAGGAGCCGTTGTTAACTGTGTCTTGGGGGAAATAACCGGAGCCCTCCAGAAAGGCCCGACATCTTTTAAGCTCTCTAGAAAAGATGGCAGTCTCGAATTCGGGCAGGCGAAGTTTTTCCCGAAAATCACGAATTCTTTCAAGCAATGGGCAGGGATCCACCTGTTTTTTCAGGCCTTTTTCCCCGACGGGAAAAAAGATTTCCCGGGAGATTTTTTTTTGATAGGGGAAGACCAAAAAGTAAATCCTCTTTCTGGCGAGTTGATCGTCTCATCCTGGAACGATAAAACAAAGATCTGGAGCGTGATCTTTTTTATCGATATCAGCGCAGGGTCGGCCGGTCTGAACAACTTGTATGTGGAAATCCCGGGAAGAGAGGAAGGGACCTTCAAGAGCATAGGTGTGAGCTTTACCATTCTTCGCTAACATCACGGCCTGGGATATTCGGCACCTTTTCTTATAGAGGTGCTCTCTACAGACACAACTCCCCATCGCTCATTTAAACAAAAAAAACACGGAACCTTTTCCGAAGTTCCTGCGTATATACTATGTCAATGACAAGTCAAATGAAACAGGAGGTAAAAATGAGACTCAAAGAAAAAATCGGAATCTTAGCGCTAGCTATGTTTTTAAGCTTTGCGGCATTCAGCATCATCGCAGCTCCCGCCATCGACATCGTGAAAGTCGGAAAATACGCCGGAAATGAGATCATTTCAAATGTGTTGGCAAAAACTGACTCCGCGCTCGTCCATTCCATCGTAAGCAAAGGATAAAAATCCGTGACCAAAGGAATGACGAGACGGATTATCGAATCCAGGGATTGGCTGGCCTACAACTTTAAGAGAGTTCTTCTCTCCATCTCAATGGGCAGATATAGCCTGCAGGCTCAGCCAATCCCACCCTTTACCTCGCTTTACCCCCGCCGTCGTTTAAAATCCCGCCTTTAGTTTATCTCTTTCCCCTCTTATCTAGCTTTTATTGTCTTTTTTACTCCGGCATCCCTTAATATTGGCTAAATTTTCGTAACCATCCTTATCTATAATTGCTCATCACAATAGGCTCATCACAATAATTGGCACCTGAGGTTATCATATGTTTATATAGAATCAGAAGAGATGGATTGAGCGACATCGGAAGATTTAGCCTTCCTCGAA
>CAZXJE010000360.1:0-3107 GCA_964640835.1 uncultured Eubacteriales bacterium | reverse complement strand
GATCTCACTGCATCTGCTTCGTTATGTCGGGTCTCGCAGTAGTAAACTACAGCTTCGCCCTCCATGCCTCGCATCTACAGCAACCTCAACTCGTGAATAATCCACCTTACACCTGAATAATTCAGGGATTATCGGAGGATTATCTTTGTTCGATGGTCACTTCTAAGAGGTTTGTCATCAAATTGTAACTGGCCTCGAGCCGGTCTTTGTAGGGATTAAGGGATAATGCGATAACTTCGGGGAGACTGTCCTGCCACAGGAGACGCTCCTTATCCTGCTTGAGGGTTTCGATCTCCTTTTTCAGCATCTGCCGCCACTCTTCTGAGGCCTTCGGTTCACTCTCTTCGGTCAGCTTCTCGAGCTGATTGTGCAGCATGGGCAGCAACATCCGGTTGAGCCTTCGCAGCAAACGTTCCCTGCGCATTTCTTTGGAATCCTCTCGGTCCCAGTAATCGAAGTCTCTCTCCTCGTTAGGCCCCACGATCTGGAAACCAGGTCCATCCTCAGGATTTTTCCCCAGCCAAGAATAATAAGTCACCACATAGATATAGTAGTATTCACCCAGGCCCATGTCCGCCCCGAGAAGCGCCTCATTCCTTGTTTTGATGAATTCGGCTGTCTGTGGAATGATCCCAAAGCCGAGTCTCAGCATAGTGAGCATACTCCTGGGTTTCCCCACCTCTACGTCATCGACATCCTTTCTTTGTGAGAGGGTCTCCAGACTTTTGGCGATTTTCTCCCGGACTGGAGCGAAAGCATCCCGGGCAGAAAGAAAGGCCTCTATCCGTTCCGGCTGGATCGCTCCATCGGGTTCAGGACAATAATCTGTGATTCTTCCGAAACGCTCGGTCAAGACCTCTGTCATGGCCTCGGTGTTTTTGAACTCGTCGACGATGTTCTTGACAAAAAAATAACCGCTGGCCAAGAGGATCACAACGATTATGATCACAACGCCACAGCCTATACCGCAGCCGATGAGCCATTTTTTCGTGGAGCTAGTAGATTGAGTTTGATTCATATCCAATGCTTTTCTCCCTCTGTGTAAGTTTGGACAGGAAATTCTTCCTTAAAGTTTTACCATCGAAACTCTGTAAATTCAAGCGTCTGCAAAAGATGTCTCACTCTCTACCCATTTTCAAGGATATCATATAATATACATATGCATGAAGATGAAGCGCTCGGGGAAACCATCAGAGATATATCATCAATCTGGAGAAATTCATGGAAAGGCTCCAACGCTAAAAAATAGGTCCCCATGACACCGATCATCGATACTCTTGGAGGTAGCCGTAAAAGTCGATCTCGTTGGCTTCTAAACCGTATTTATAGACATAACGGCTTGCTAGGCGTGATGCGAAGAGGGCTTCGAGGTATCTCCGGGGAGCCCGTTGGAGGATCTTATCGAATCCGACCTGGTCGATGAGCACCCGGGGGCAGCAACACTCGATAACTTTCCTGGAAAGCTCCTTATCCTTGAATAGATCTGAAGCGTTGATGGCGTCGGTAATTGCGTTGATCTTTTCGCTGATCCTATCGGTGAGAACAGAGCGTGGGAGGTGTGTGCGTTCGTGTTCCATCCAGATGACTTCAAATTCCAGATGGGCATTCTCTCTGATGATCTCCAAGATTTCTTCGATATATCTTTTCCTGAAAGGAGGGGTTTTTATTTTTTTAACGCACATAAGGCTCAAGTATTCTTGATCATCAAGCACCAGGCTCGCAAAGACCTCCAAAGAGGAAGACGTAACTCCTCCTTTGTTTGCAGAAGCATCTTTGTACATGATGATTCCATGCTCTTCTAGCCTTATCCGTGCATCCTGAGTTATAAACAGATTGGCGCCTTCGACGATATATTGGAAACGAGGATTGCCTTTCTTATCGATATATTGGCTCCAGTTGTTGATGTTGACTGAAGCGGGTCTCCCACCACAGGGGACAAAGAGAATGGCCTTAAACTTTGGGTGTAGATGAAACTTATTGCGAAACTCGAGTCCGCTGAGCACTTTTTCTCCATCCGGCAATACGACATCCTGGTCTTTTATTGTGACGAGAAATCCCTTTGGTGAGATGAGGTTTCTTTGAAATTTTTCGATCATCTCTCTTTTTTTGGCCAGGCGCCTCAATTCTTCCCGGTCGATGCCTTTGGGATCATAGATCACACCAGACCCGTCAATAATAGCCAGGAACCTATCTTTGGAGATCAGGATTTCATTGCTGCCCAGGTCTCCATCAGGGCCCCCTGTCATCACTTTGGTGACTAGGGATTCTTTTTTTCCGACCTTGTTGAGGATCTCGATCACATACTGGTGTACGGAGTTTGTCGTCATCCCATAGAGGTCATGGGGAATTCCTCCCATAGAGACAGGTTTTCCCGTAGAAAAGGCCTTCCAGTAGGGGTGCTCGAGGATCCGGGCCCTCTCTGAGGCCCATCCCATCATGTCTGCAGTTCCTTCGTCAGGACCTAAAAAGAGGATAACTTCCTTTCCATAGTGATCGACGATGTTTTCATCGGGAAGAAGGAGGTCTAACAGACCATTAATGTATTTCTTGAAGGCGGATTCCGACTTGTCCTGATGTCCCCAGCGCAAGAGGATGGTTCCTTTGGAACCTCCTTCAGGGATGTCTTTGTTTTTTCTCTGCTGTGTCAAAGCCAGATTGTAGTTTTCATCGAATATGAAATCGGAATTGTTCATGTATCCTTGAAGAGTGTTCGAGCGTACGATACGGATGCCTCCTCTCGCAATGTCTCTGAACCTTATGTGAAAGCCGCGCAATTCGGTGCCAATGACATGAAAGATCCCATAGGGAGCTTCCGGATAGTCCACTGGATTAAGAAACTTCGGGTCATACATGAAGGCGATGGAGGTCTTGTCACTCTTATAAAAATTGGTCTTGAGGATGACATCGATGAAGCAGAGGATCATTTGAAAAATGTTGCGGTCGAGCTCTACATTGATAAATCGGGAAATATCGTTTTTGAGTTTTTCCATTTGGCTCTGGAAATCAAAATTTTTGACATGGGGATTACACTTTATTTCAAAAAGCCTGAAGGCCTCTTTGATGTAGACATAATTGCTCAGAAGGGCTTCCCAAATCTTGGCCTCGTC
>CAZXJE010000359.1:0-3144 GCA_964640835.1 uncultured Eubacteriales bacterium | reverse complement strand
CTGGTAGGTTGGGTCGGCGCCCGAAGGGTAAAGAATGCCGACATAAAATGAGAAAGATGTATGGAAAACGTGTTTAATTTCCTGCTTCAACAAGTCCACTGTAAATAGCACTTATGAAAAGAGATAGATAATTGTGTCGGCATAATTTATGAATAATTCAGGCTAAAATTGTGATCAATCCGGGCTCTTAAGCTCTGCCAGCAACGCTTTCGCTTCTCTCTCTTTATATCCCCCCAGATATATACATCTTTCCAGATTGGTGATGGCTTCGCGCTGATTTCCCAGATCATAAGAGAGTTTTCCTATCCAGTAATAGGATTCCGGGTCATTGGGGACCCACTCGACTGCCTGTTTGTATTCTTCCAGTGCCTCATCAAGCATTTTTTTCCCAACATAGATCTCGCCCAAAGACCTGTGCGAATCGAAGGTCACAGGAGTAGCCCTTATCGTCAGCGAATAGGCAAGATCTTCCGAAGAAGAGCTCTTCCTCACCTCGGGTTTTTTTGCCCCTTTGTCTCTCTTGATCGCCTCTTTGAAGTGCTGTTCAGCACTAGCCACATTTTTCATAGCATGATAGACCAACCCGATATTGTAATAGGCAAGCGCATCTTTGGAATCGATCTTGATGACTTGCTGATAAGCTTGAAGAGAGCTCTCGAAGTCTTGAAGCTTAAAAAATATGTTGCCGATCAAGTCGTAGGCATCTCGATATTTGGTCTCGATCTCAGCGGCTTTCCAAGCATGCTTAAGGGCTTTCCCCAGAATCTCCTGGGAATTGTAGAGTTGGGCGAGGTTGTAGTTCAGGCTGGCCGATTCGTCATAGATCTCGAGAAAATTATCCAACCAACTGGACGCGTGCGCCAATTGGCCATTCTTCAGGAGCTGAATAGAATAATCATTAACGATCTCTGCACACGAATCGGGCTTTGTGTGGAAGACATGTTTGTATTTGACCTCGATCTCATCTACAAAGTGTTTCGTTAGCTCCGGTTGTGTCCCAACCTTTGTCCAATGTCTTTTCTTCAATGCTTGTTCGAGCAGGAACTTGGCATCAAAATCAATGGGATCCATCCGGACAGCCTCTTTAAGAAGTGCAGTGGCTTCATCGAATTGGTTTTTACTGAGATAGATCCGGGCTAGGTTTTTTCGAGTTTCAACGATGTATGGCTTTCGCCTGAGGGCATCTATATAACTATTGATCGCATCCTCAGTCTCTGCGAGCTGATTGTGGGCATAGCCCTTTAACATATAAAATTCGGCGCTGGATCCAACGTCTTGCAAAACTCTGCGCGCCGTCATATAGCCCACCAACCAGTCCGACTTTTGGAATTCAAGGTCTATGAGCTGACTGTAACAGAACACAGGATCATAACCTGTAGCAAGAGCCATGTTGATACTCTGTACGGCTTTGTCAAAATCGACAGATGACTTTTGTATCGTACCAAGAACAAAATAAGGAATCCCCAGGTTGGGATTTTTTTCGAGCATTTTTTCGATAGCTTCCTCGACTTTTTCTTTATCCTTTTCTTTCTCGGGCTTCAGCAGTTTTTCCCTGCCATAAAGCCTGGCAACCATGTAGTCCAACGGTACAAAAAGTGTCAGTTTTTCCTTCTCTTCTGTTTCCTTTACCAAAGCCTCCGGGTCCATTTTCTTGATCTTTGTCTCTTTTCGTATTTCCTCGAGGAATAGGTTATCAAAGTCCTCGCAGGCTTCCATCGCATCGTCCTTTTTGTCCTGGAGAAAATAGACATAAGCCAACATGACTCTGGCATTTAGAGAGTTGGGAAACAAAAACCGTTCTTCCTGGAGGACACGGAGGGCATCATCCGGCCTCTTCATCCGCAAATAGGTCAGCGCCATACTGACTCTGACATCTTCTTTATTGGGATCTTCAGAAATAGCTGTCTCGAAATGCTGGAGTGCCTGCGTGTAGGCCATAAGGTCGAGGCTTTCCAGTCCCCTCTTATAGTAATCTGCAGCATGAAGGAGAACAGAAAAAAATCCAACGATTAAAAAAACGGATAAGAATTGGCATAATCTTTTCATGGTCCTAATCTCTCTTTTTTGGGCTAGATAATTATTATGGCACATGCAAATCATATGGTCAAACCACCATAAATGGGGACATAAAAGGGGACAGGCTACTTTTTATAGGGGTAATTAAAAAAGTAGCCTGTCCCCTTTCTTAAACAGGGTCAGTTCCCCCATAAACAGATTGATAAGCCTCATCCATACCCGAATGACGGATCGAGTCTTTTCTGTATTTCGGAATTTAAATAATGAATATCATCGTCGCCCAGATAATCGACATAGCCGCCAACTTTTCCCTTTCTCACTTTATAGGCATCTCTATCGTGAACATCCCAAGTCTCCAGCACATGCGCCACTTCACCTCTTCGCTTTTTAGCATAAAGGCCTCTTCGCTCCATTTCGTGCATATTTTCAAACGTTCCAAACGCGACGGCTTTCTCTAAAACTTCATTTGTGACCTGAAAATCCATGAACCTGATTAATCGGTCCACTTCCCCGATCGTATCTCTGTGTAAGTCTTCATATTTGATAAGAAGAGTGTTCCTGTGAGAATGTCTCGATCTTTCCATGGCATTCATAAAATTTATAAGATTTTGCAGATAGTCAGATCTCAAGAATTGGGGCAAACTCATTCCAGAGACGACATGCGATTTTGCGCGTCTTGTGAGTTGAAAGTAATATGACACCATAATATCCCTGGGATCTCTCACCAACAGGACGACTTTTTTGTTATCTATGGATCGAATTCTATCTCGCGACTTCAACCAGCACAGACCATCCGATCTTAAATGAGTGAATAGAATTTTCGGAATTTGATTATTTTGTCTCGACATCTCAAAGAATTCATATGACGAAGTCCACAGATTTCTAAACATATATTCGTGTTGACCTGTTTGGATCTTGAAGATCTCATGCAGGATAACACGCATCCACGTTCGGCCCGCTTTCGGATGGGAAATAATCAGGACGTCCGCAAACATGGGGAGTATGTATCGTGCTCTTAAATATTGAATTGCCCCACTCAGATAATTGAAGAAGAATCTCTTCTGTCCTTGGATGAACTCTTTCATGTCTTTTCTGTCCGTTATTGAAAATACTTTTTTAGAAGCATTT
>CAZXJE010000358.1:0-3147 GCA_964640835.1 uncultured Eubacteriales bacterium | reverse complement strand
CGAGCGAAGTTTCCTCGCTGGGGAAACTGAGCGTGTTTTTGATATCATATAATCTGATCACTTTAAATGACATCTATCACGAATCCAGTAATGCCTCCGGCGGTGTTGCGCATGAGATCGAGAATACCTACTTTTTATATGTATAGAAATGAAACTGAGCGGCTTGAAGAGCGATCTTGAGCCATCCCCGGCTAAGAATGAATATTTGCCCGATTAGGAAAGCGATCAGAATGGTCAGGAGCGTTTGTGTGGGCACCATTTTTTGTACAACCCAATAGATCCCAAAGATGGCCAAACCTGTTATCAATACCAGGTAATAAAGTATCAATGTTTTAAAAAAGTTCCGGAACACAAATTGGATCGCCTGGATTAACGATCTGAAGACAGCCTTCGAATCCTCCGCAACGATCCGGATCCGTGCATAGTCACATATCATCCGGGCCAGCAAATAGAGAAAAAGGATGATGACCACACGCACCCAGAAAAGATAGAATATGGCCGGCTCATTTGTTCCACCGGCCTCAAGGGGCTTCAATACTAAATTTAAGACGAAATAAAGGACACCAAAAGCCAGCCAGACCAGGAGGGAATAAATCGTCAGCCGGAAGAACCGGCCAAAGTACTTCCCTGCTCCCTGAAAGAAGGCGGGTGCGAATCGTGGATCCCGGACTTCTAGCTCTCCTGTTATTCCTCTGGCTTTCAGCATAGAGAGAATCCCTCCATGGAGAAATATGGATACCCAGTAATACAAGAATGCCAGGATGAATGCGGCATACAAGATCCAATGCCAGGCCTCACCCTCATGTATGATCAACTCGAAGAATGTCTCAAAATCAAATCCTTTGAGAAAATTGGCTGCAACCAACCTTTTCCCGATGACGTCGGACAAATATCCCGAGAACATAAAATAGATGACCGAGGCGGACACAAAATTCACCAGCCATAAAACAACGACCATCTTGGGCTCTAAGAAAGCTCTTTTGATTCCGTTTCCATAGCTACTTAGCATTTTCATCCTCCTCTCCTTCACTCCATAGAGATTACAGTAAGCAATTTCTGGAATTTGAGCATCATATCCAGTGCACATTTGAGCGGCGAGAGCTTGTTCGGTTTTCTGGTCAGAGAATTATTCAGGTGATTGATGTCGAGAAGCAGCTTCTTTTCAGGGTCGAGCTGGGCTGACTTGAGCTCTACAGGTTTGTAGTATGTGAATCGAGTCCATCTATCTTTACCATCCCATCTCTCCCGGATTTCCTCACCGTTTTCGAAGACGATGAGGATCTCCTGGGGAAAAATGAGCTCCCCTTTTCGAACGATAACCACTTCATTCTTGTAGGTTTTTTCCTGGCTTTTGTCCTTTTCCTCTGAGCGTGTCTTGAGTTCTCCATTGAATATGCCTTCAGGCTCCTTTATTTCTCTAGATCTGAGAGCACCAATTGCGTAATCCAGCTTATCCGGGCTGTGCAGGAATTGGTTAAAAAACCAACCAAGGTCCTGACCGCTGACCTCTTCTGCTACAGCAATAAAATCATCCGTTTTAGGATGTCGGAATTTCCATCGCTCAAAAAAAGCCTTCATCACACGCGCCATCACGTCTTCTCCGAGATAATTTTCCAGAGTCAACAATGTCACCGCTGCTTTTTGGTAGACGTTCAATCCGTAACTTCCTCCACCGTAGAATTCCCAGCTCTTTGTCACGATCGGATCCATTCGCCCCGAAGCGATCACCTGAATTCTGTTCTGGAGCGCGTCGCTGAGCTTCAGAAATCCGAGGTCAATCATGGATCGATCGCTGCCATAATATTTGTCCATCGCCTTGATCTCAGAATATGTGTTAATCCCTTCATCCAACCAAGCTTCTTCAAATTCATTGTTAGCCACAATTCCATACCAGTACCCATGCCCGAATTCATGAATGGTCACCATTTCCGGCAACCGTAATCCTTCAGGGAGAAAACTGATGCCAATCGTTGTGAATAAAGTGGGATACTCCATGCCACCCGCTCCCAAGGCTTTGATCGGGGGATCGACCAGTGTAATCGTCTCATAGGAATAGGCTCCATAATTCTGGCTGTAAAACTCGAGTCCGAATTTCAGAGACTGCAGATATCGTTCCTTTAGGTTGAGATGAGTCCGGTGGATAAGAAGGATCATCTCAGTACTCACAGGCGGATCGCTCAGTGTGTACTGTTCCCGGAATTCGACAAAGTCCGGACAGGCTGTCCACGCGAAGTCATGGACATCCTCCTGATAGTGAGTGTACGTCTTGGTTCCATCAGTGTTCTCGGTTTCTCCTTTTCTCACTCCTGTTGCACCAAGAACATATTCATTGGGCACGGTCATTTCCACTTCAAAGACACCGAAGTCTGCGAAAAATTCGGAATTAGCATGGTATTGATGACAATTCCACTCACCATCCTCCAGTACACCGATCTTTGGGAACCATTGCGTGACCATAAAAAAATCATCATAAAAGCCTGCCCGACGAATGGATCCAGGCAGCTTTGAATAAAATTCGATCTCGAGTGTTATCGTTTCCTGAGGTTGAACTGGCTCTGGAAGCAGAACTCGCATCACAGTCTGGTCATCCGTGTTGTTATCATCCGGTTGGATGAACTCCATCATCAAGGTCAGATCGATCCCATCTTTGATCCGGATCTTTTTCACGTCGATGTAACCCCAATCATCACTCTTCGCATTGGATACACGGGTCAAACCTCCCCCATCCTTACTGAATGTGGAGCGGTTGTTCTTGAACGCGTTGAGATAGAGATGGAATTGGAGTTCAGAGACTGGAACCTCCGAATCATTGAGCCAAGTGAGCACTTCCTCTCCTATAACAGCCTTCTCTGCGGGAACAAGCTTCGCCTTGATCCGATAATCGACGATATGCTTGCTCAAGGCTGAAAAGCTGAAAGAATTAAGCACAAACAGACAGACAAAAACCACCAATGCTATTTTTTTCATGAATTACTCCTAGACCTTCGATAGATCTCTCCAAAGTCGTATACCCGATATTGGCATTATCTTATTTCTTTATACGAAGGAATGCAAACTTTTGTTCCCTATGTCAGTATTTCCAAATCCGTGTTGATTTCATTGCGAGTGATCAGATTATATGATATCAAAAACACACTCAGTTTCCCC
>CAZXJE010000357.1:0-3148 GCA_964640835.1 uncultured Eubacteriales bacterium | reverse complement strand
AGTCGAAGCGCACAGGCTTTCCAGATAGAATGTGGGCTCGGGAATGAGCCCGAGATATTCGGCTAACACGCCCGAGGGCGAACGCTGTTTGTCGTACTCCGGTGCAGAACAGATTATAGATGCATCGATATCAGTCACAGTGATCTGCGCATCTAACATGGCCTCCCTGAATCCCTCAAAGGCCAATTCCCGGATCGAACCAGGGTATCCTCTGACAAATCTGCTCTGTCCTACTCCGATGATTCCTACTTTGCTCATACAATCTTCTCCTTATTCCTTGGATTCATTTAAATTCGTGTTTTCTTACATAATTTTATTCATTTAATAATTCGGTCAGCTCGGGGAGCTGACCCTACATTGTTTTTGCTTCTTGTCGGTCCATTCGGGGAATGGACCCTACATCAGATGTATTGTCCTCCGTCCACCTTGATGACCTCACCGGTGATGTGACGAGATTTTTCACTACAGAGGAAAGTCACGACATAGGCCACTTCATCAGGTGTTCCCAAGGCATCAAATACAGTTTCCGCCTTTGATTTTTGCTTGAAATCCTCAGGCATACTCTTTATCATAACCGTTTCTATCAAACCAGGCGCCACTGCATTGACATTCACTCTGGATCTTCCAAGTTCTTTGGCTATTGTCTTTGTCAAGCCTATAACCCCGGCCTTAGCAGCAGCATAATTGGACTGGCCGAATCTTCCTCTCATGGCGTTAATAGACGTTACATTCACAATCTTCCCTGATTTTTGCTCCTTAAATATGGGAGAGACCGCCCGGATAAAATTAAAATTGCCCTTCAGGTCGACATTGATAACTGCATCCCACTGTTCTTCGGTCATCTTCCAGATAACACCATCCCAGTTCATGCCCGCGTTGTTCACGAGGATATTCAAGTGACCGAATTCACCGACAATATCGTTCACCAGTGTTTGAACCGCATCAAACTCCGAGACATCCACTTTATAGGCCACAGCCCTGCGGCCCATTTCTTTAATCTCTTCGGCAATGGCCTTGGCTTCATCGCCATGTTTCCTGTAAGTCAAAGCCACATCCGCTCCGTTCTTGGCCAAATCCAGGCAAATCGCTGTCCCGATGCCCATGCTCCCACCGGTAACCAGTGCAACTTTACCATCAAGATCCATCTTATCCTCCTCTCTTTTTTATCTCGTTTTATGCGTTTGTTTTTTTGTTATGTTTAGTTTGGTTAGCCGTATAATGTTTATGCTCTCTTATTCTTCTGCGGGTTTGGGAAGCACGGCTTCCATAAAAGCATCATCAATAGTTTTTCCTTCAGCGATCATCTGTCTGTATTTCACGAAATCGATAACGTCTTTGCCCGTCGCTTTTTTCATGTTAAAGGCGTTGAACCCCAGGAAGGCCTCAGTGGTCATGTTGACTGCCAGCCAATGACGGTTGTAGTTCTTTGCCATATCCCAGAAGAATTTTTTCTTCGCGCGTACACTGTCCAAAGATTTTATGAGACATCCGGGGAACAGGTTGGTGAACTTCCAAACGACCTCATGTACGGCTTTGTCCAAGAGCTCAAAATCTATTTTTGCGCTTTTAAGGAATTCTCTCGCCTTTTTTCCCTCTTCGCCTCTGACAAACTCGCCATAGACGATCTCACCGTCATCGATGTACTTATCAATAATCACAGCAGGATTCCGGATGAACTTGTCCTCCTCTTTTATAACCGGCGCCACCTTTGTGACCAAACCCAGCCTCTTCATCTTGTAGGCGCTCCACAACTCGCAGGAAACGCAATTCCAGATGGCATCTTCGATGCTCAAAAACCAGGGGAGGAAATCCGAGGATCCCCCATCCGGAGCCGACCCATGCCGAGGCCCTGCCTGACCGAAGATGGCCGTGTCTGCGGATATCGCAATGTCGCAGGCCATACCGATCTCCTGCCCGCCTGCCACCCTCATCCCATTCACCCGGCAGATTGTCGGTTTCTTACACATCAGGATGGAATCCACCATGCCGTTGAAAAGGTCCATATATTCGCCGTACTCATTGGGTCTTCCGGAATAGTACTCGGCATACTCTTTGGTGTTCCCTCCCGTGCAAAAAGCCCGGTCCCCCACAGCCGTAAATACAGCAGCAACGACACTCCTGTCTAAGGATGCATTCTGGAAACCGGCGATCACACCCTTCACCATCTCTGTAGTGTAAGAATTGAACTGGGCCGGATTATTAAGGGTGATCCAGGCGGCATAAAGGCCTTCAACGGCATTGCCTTTCGCATCAAGGATCGGCTTTTTCTCATACATTGTGCAGGGTGGTTCAAAGCCCCAAAAATCTTCACCCCACAACAAATGATTTTTGATCTCGTTATCTTTTGTCAGCCAGTCAATGCTCATTATTCCTCCTTTTTAAGCTCTGTTTCACTCAAGGTTTTTAAGTTTCTGACGCAGAGCCTCTTTGAACTCTGATTCCACTTTTTTCGCCTTGGCCCGCATGATCCTATCACCGAACATGGCCAGTTTACCGACGATGTTGGCTTTGCAGGAGTAGGCGATCTCCACTTCGCCGCTCTCCTTTTCCTCCAGATCAATACTAGTCCTCTGCGTAAAACGGCCGGCCTTGCCGATGTCCTCCCCTTCCCCCTCCATCTCCACGTGTGAGGGAGGCTGGACGTTAACGAGTTTATTCTTGAATTTGAATCGTACGGCGATAGGCCCCACTTTCTGCTTGACCACACAGTCATAGGTGTTTGCATCGATGAGCTCGATCTTCTCTGCGCCTGGAATACAATCACGCAGCGTCTCCGGCTTCATCAATGTATCCCACAACTTCTGTATGGGCGCTTTAACGGCAAATTTTCCCTCAATGATCACATAGTCCTCCGTTAATCCACCAACTCTGCCTCTTTTTCGAGCAGGTCAGCAAGGATTTTGTACCCTTTGTTTCCCGGTTCCATGGTTTGGATGAGTAAAAGTTCAATGAAATTGTGTCCTTTGGAATTCACCCAATCCTTGTGGGCTTGATCTCCGGTTCCAAATATGTGGCGCGCCAGGTCTAAAGTATCGGGCCAAACTTTTTCGCAAGTTGGACATTTATACGGCACTACTTTTCTCCTTATTTGTCCTGAATCATTCATAAAAAATGTCGATACTTATCATAACAGACCAAATATCAGAAT
>CAZXJE010000356.1:0-3151 GCA_964640835.1 uncultured Eubacteriales bacterium | reverse complement strand
GTTTTATGGAGTTGCGCAACGATCAGTCAACACTATAAATCGGGATACAAGGCCTCGATGAATAAGGAGTGGGATAAGGCTATCGAGCTCTATGAAAAAGCCGTGCTCGAAGACCCAGAGAACTCTGTTTACAGACTAGCTCTCTATCGAGCCAAGATTTCAGCCAGCTATTCCCATCTCTATATCGCCAGAAACTTGGCGGCCGAAGGGAAAAAGGAAGAAGCGCTCAAGGAATACGAGGTGGCTTTCTCCTACGATACCACCAACATGAAGATTTACGAAGAGGCCAGACGGTTCGCACTCAAAGGTGCCGAGGAGGAGAAACCCAAAGAGATCATCGTTGAAAAATACATCAGCCTTGATGTGAGCAAAGAGAAGATCCAACTCAAATTTATGCAAGAGGCGAGCCTCCGCTCTATATTTCAAGCGCTGGGAAAACATACCGGCGTGAACATCCTTTTTGATGAGACGTTCAGCGATAAACCTTTTTCCATTGACCTGTCCGATATGGATTTTGAACAAGCGGTGCGGTCTCTCTGTTTGGCGTCTAAGAATTTCTTCAGGATCATCGATCCCAAGACTCTCATCGTGGTTCCGGATCAACCCATGAACAGGGCCAAATATGAGGTGAATGTCATCAAGACATTCTATCTCTCAAACATAAAAGCCCAGGAGATCCTCGGGTCCCTGACGACGATGACGCGGACGCAATTTAAGGCACCCTCCATCATCGTGGATAAGAACCTGAACTCGATTACGGTCAGAGATACCCCCGAAGTAGTGGCTTTAGCCGAACGGTTGATTCGACTGTGGGATAAACCCAAGGGAGAGGTTGTGGTGGATGTGGAGTTTATGGAAGTCAAACGGATTAAGTTGCAAGAGATCGGCCTGGATTTCGACAGTCATGTGCTCGGTTTCCGTTATTCGCCTGAGTCCACGGATACATCCTGGCTGAACTTAGCAAACATCGATTTTACGAAGGCAGAGAACTTTCAGATCACGCTTCCGACGGCGTTCGTTCAATTCTTGGCCACGGATTCGGATACCAAGATCTTGTCTCAACCTCGCCTCCGTGGCGTCGTGGGAGAGCCGATCGAATATATGGTCGGAGACCAAGTTCCCATTCCCATTACAACATTCACACCTATCGCTGCTGGTGGTGTGAACCAGCAACCCATAACCAGTTTTGAGTACAAAGATGTGGGAATAATAGTCAAGATAACACCCTGGATCCATGCGGCAGATGAAGTCACCTTAGAGTTGGAGCTGGAAATCAAGGCTATCAGCGGGAGCGGTTTTGGCGATATCCCGATAATCGCCACCCGCAAAGTCAAGAATATCATCCGGTTGAAGGATGGGGAGACAAACCTTATAGCCGGAATGCTCCAAGACCAAGAGAGACAGAGCATCAAGGGGATCATTGGACTCAAAGATGTTCCGATCTTGGGGGGGCTGTTTTCGAAGACAAGCCTGGATGTTCAGCAGACAGACCTCATCATGACGATCACACCCAGCATAATTCGATCGATTCCTCTGGATGAAGAGGATGAAAAGCCAGTATGGGTGAATCTGGGCGGGACATCTGTGGGGCAAACAGGTGTCAGGTCATCAGATGACAACCTCTTTGATGAACGGATGAGGCGGGAGAGGTTGCTCATGGACAGAGAGCGGGATCAACAGCCCGGAGGGCCAAATCAGATCACTCTCAATCCTGCCAATTTTGAAGGCCCGCAAAACAGGGATTTTCGCGTCAATGTGAACGTCAGCTCCTCAGGGGAGGTCGGGAATATGTCCTTTAACCTATCCTTTAATCCTCAAGTTCTCGAGTTGAAACAGGTGATCGTCGGTGGTTATGCCCAGCAGTTCGGAAAAAATCCCTCTTTTCTGCAGAACATCGACAATTCTGCCGGCATGTGCACCATAGGCTTTTCGAGTCCTGAGGTCGCCAAAGGATTCAGGGGGCGTGGCCGGGTGGCCACTTTGGTTTTTACTTCGAAAGGCAAGGGGGAAAGCGCGATTGCATTTTCCGGGATTTCGGCGAACAGCCCAACTGGTCAATCTGTGAGTTTTACATCACGCGAATCCCGGATCACCATCCGCTGAAACGGAAAGATTTTCACTGCTGTCCTGTCTTTGTTTTTGATATTATATAATCTGATCATTCGGAATGACATCACCACAGATTTGGAAATGGATCCTCATAATAGCAAATTGACTTAGAGGGATATTTCCGCTAAAATCTTTGCCACTGGCGGTGTAGCTCAGAGGTTAGAGCATACGGCTCATATCCGTAGTGTCGGGGGTTCAAATCCCTCCACCGCCACCACTTTTTTCTTTAATCTCTGCACTTGAAACAGCAGAAATTATCTCGGTGAGGGCTGAAAGCGCAAAGGGGATTTTTTGTATTGAGCGAATAGTTTGGGAACCTTCGATTTGAGACTTTTGAATTGGAAAAAAATATGATTCTCGACAAGTTTTTAGATGCCATTCATGACTTCAACATGCTTCAGAAGGGAGATAAGGTCTGCGTGGCATTCTCAGGTGGGAGAGATTCTACAGCACTGCTGTCTTTATTCCTTGAGATCCAGAGAGATTGGGATATTTCGCTCTATCTGGGCCACTTCAATCATGGCATTCGCGCCAGCTCGGTCGACGATGAGAGTTTTGTTCGAACCATCGCCTCATCCCAAAAGATCCCGCTTTTTGTGGAGTCTTCCGATGTGCCGTCCTATGCCAAGCAGAATAAGCTGAACTTAGAGGAAGCGGGGCGGTTGCTGAGGTATGAATTCCTGGGCAGGATCGCCAAGACGATCGGTGGAGCCAAGATCGCAACCGGACACACTATGTCCGATCAAGCGGAGACTTTTTTCCTCCGCCTGCTCAGGGGGAGTGGTTCAAGAGGGTTGGCTGGGATTTATCCTGTCATCGACGGCAGGGTGATCAGGCCAATGTTGAGGATCGAGAGGGAGGAGATCGAGGATTATCTGAGAAAAAAAGGGCTTGAATACCGCATCGATGAGAGCAATTTCGACTCCTCGTTCTTGAGGAACAGGATCCGGATTGATCTGATTCCCTATCTTAAAGAGAATTTTGATCCAAAGATCGTTCCTCGTTTGGGAAAACTGACTTCTCTGTTGATGGAGGAGGATAC
>CAZXJE010000355.1:0-3158 GCA_964640835.1 uncultured Eubacteriales bacterium | reverse complement strand
AATAATCCAGAAAAGGAGTCGGTGCGATGAAAAAAGTTCAAATATTAAGCATTTTGGTTATAACTTTGGTGTGTGTTAGCAATGTATGGGATTCTAACGATAAATCTCTTTTTACATCTGAGACGGCCAAGTCTCCACTGGCCCAGTCTGTTTTTGCTTTTTTAGAATCAAACAGAGATCAGGTGATCGATGAATGGATCCGTCTGACAGAGATTCCCTCTCCTTCCGGGCATGAAACAAAGAGAGCTGCGTATATGCAAGGACAGTTCCGGGGTACAGGATTGGAGGGCGTCCATATCGACGCTTTCGGGAATGTTATCGGTCTATGGAAGGGAGATCCTCTCGGGAAGAACATCATTGTGACCGCCCACATGGATACGGTTTTCCAGGATGTCTGGGAGATCAAGGTGAAGCGGGAGGCCAATGTCCTCAAGGCTCCAGGTATCGGTGATGACACTGCCAGCCTGATCAATCTTCTCTGGTCTGTCCGTGCGCTGAAGCATGCGGGCTTTCAGCCCAAAAACACGTATTATTTTCTGGCTACCACGGGAGAGGAAGTGGGATTTGTGGGGATGGATAATTTTCTCAAGGCGACCGAGGAGATCTTTGATCTCGTTATAGCGTTGGATGGAGATCTGGGCAAGGTTCACTATGGAGCACTGGGTTTCGGGGGAGGACGGATCACGTTCAGAGGACCGGGAGCGCACACGATGCAAAGTCGTGGAGTACCCAATCCCAATCTTGCGGTGGCTCGGGCCATCAATCGGCTCTACAACATTCACCTGTTAGCAGAACCTCTTGAGAAATGGACGATCCTTAACATCGGCTTGATCGGTGGAGGAAAAGTCCAGAACGCGGTATCACAGGAGTCATTCTTTTCCGTGGACCTTCGTTCTGCAAATCAGGAAGAACTCGAGAGGGTTCAGGCAGAGATAAAACGCATCTGCCGGGATATAGCGACAGAGTCAGGAGTCGAAGTGGAGATAGACCTGAATGACGACTCAAAAGCTTATCAGATTCCCGGCGCTCGAGAATCCTTTCTCGTTAAAACTGTTCTCGATATTCTTGTCTATCTCAATGTCGCAGATGTTGAGGTGGACCCGCTAGGTTCTACCGAGGCAAATGTCGGTATAGAAAAAGGCATACTCTCTGTAAATCTGGGACGGACTTACGGCCGGTACAAACACAGTTTGAGGGAGGAGGCCGATATTGACGGTCTTTTCCTGGCCATGAAACAGATCCTGCTTCTTTTGATCTGCTTGGAATAAAACTCAGAGCAGCCCCACGATTTTTTCAAGCCAGTGTTGGTCGACGGGGGAGAACGCGTCACGCGTTTTGCTGTCCACATCCAGCACTCCCCAAACCTGCCCTTTCTCGTCAAGCAGGGGAACTACGATCTCAGCATTGGACCGGCTGTCGCACGCGATGTGACCCGGAAACTTTTGAACATCCGGAACGATGATCGTTTCTTTGTTGAGGAAACCGGCCCAACAGACACCTTTCTCATGCTCCAGGATTTGACAGGCTAAAGGACCTTGGTATGGGCCCACGGTCAGATCATTGTTTGTGTGGATGTAGAAACCGGTCCAGAAATAATGGGGCATTTTGTGGTGAAGGATCGATGCGACGGTGGCCATATGGGCAATTCTGTTATCTGTTCTTTGGAGAAGTTCTTTCAGTTGGTTAAATATTCGTTCGTATCTCTTGGTGAGAGTTCTTGGGTCGAGCACAACATGCCTCCATTTTTTCCGGTTTTAAGGAAAACTCAGTCGAAAATGTAACACTGCCCCCTCACACGAGTCAATATTTTATTCTTGGTCGGAACCATCTCCAAAACCGTGATGAATGACGTTCCGAGTGTTCCAATTGGTGATTTTGAAAACAAACAACAGGATAGCAATGCGGCTTTATTCCAATGTAGGGACCGTTTCCCAAACGGTCCGTTCGGGGAACGGACCCTACATAAGAAGGATCATGCCCGTCCAGTCCTTCACACGGTTTTCTCCACCACACAATTGGGACACTCAATAACGCAATGTGATTTCATGCCATCACGGTTTTGGAGATGCTTCAATCTGGAGCGAAGTCATTTCCGAATACTCCCTGCTTCGATTATGGCCCGGATTGACATTCGATGGTGCTTTCATTATTGTCACTACGATGGGGAAGGAGGTCCATAGAATGCAAAAAAGAGCTTTCAAACTTTGTGTATTCCTGTCTCTGTTTTCTTTTGTCACGGTGGCTGCAACCGGAGATACGAGGGGCAATATTTACAAACTTGGTGTTGACTTGGAGCGAACAGCAAGCCAGTTGGCGCAGAACAATTATGAGCATTTTAGAGGATGGAATGCAGAATTTACGGACGTGGAACAGTCCGCGCTTTTTAAATCGGAGGCGTTTGTCGCTTCCTGTCGGCTCTTTTTGCGACTGGCTGAAGAGAGATCTGAATACCTCAAAAGCGGATATGTTCGCACGAACCTGTATAATGCATTTGCATTTTTAAATCGTGCGTTCAAAGACCTTGAGGGTGAAATGCGCAATGCGGGAGTTATGCCGTATTCTCTGAGCCAATGCGGAAGAATCCTCGATCAAATGGACTATAATTTCTCCGAATGGCCTTCTGTCGACAACCTTTCATATCTCCATGAGAAATATGTAAAGGCGAGAGATGCCTCTGTCTATATGATTGAAAGGCAGGGGACTGGAATCTATATCTTGCGCGCCTTTAAAAATCTGGAGAGTCTCTACCGTTACAACTATACTATAAACAAAGGAAATAATCCCTGGGATCATCTCGTAGAAGTCCCCTATGAAACCCTCGAGAGGATGGAAGAAGGGCCCGTCCTAGACCTCAGTTTCGAAGGAGAACTCGTCATAGAACTCAGCACACGGCCCAACAGGCCAGTCTATCTCATCGAACGCGGAAAAAAAAGAGGAGTCACATCACCGAGAGTTCTCCAGCGCTTAGGGGGCTGGGAGCGTGTCTATGAGATTCCTGCAGAGATTATCAACTCCTATCCGGATGGCGAACCTATCAAGTAGCCTGAACTATTCATAAAAAATGTCGATACTTTGTTCTTAAAAGCAATATCAAATATCTCGATTATTCTTTCATTAAATCACCTTGAAATTTCTGTTTTCAGTGTACTATCTATTCA
>CAZXJE010000354.1:0-3166 GCA_964640835.1 uncultured Eubacteriales bacterium | reverse complement strand
ATTGAGACATCAACATTTGTTTATGAATGATTTAGAAAAAGACTTTACCTCAATCTTGGTGAAGTAAAGACAAGATGGGGAGAAAGGAAAAAGAATGTCCACAATTGAAAAAATCCAAAAAATCACTGTACCTACTTTACTGAAAAAGAAAAAGGCCGGTGAAAAGATCACTGCCCTTACAGCATACGATTATCCCATCGCCAAGATCGTCGATAGCGCTGGGATCGATATCATCCTAGTTGGGGATTCTGTGGGGATGGTGGTGCTGGGGTATGAGAACACGATCCCCGTGACAATGGAAGAAATGATCCACCACACCAAAGCCGTGGTGCGCGGTACGAAACGGGCTTTGGTTGTTGGGGATATGCCCTATTTTTCTTTCCATCTTACCGAGGATGAAACCATCACCAACGCCTCTCGTTTTCTCAAAGAGGCGGGAGCTCGAGCTGTCAAGATCGAAGGGGCATCACCCAAGAGATTGAGGCTAATCGAGACGCTCATTGAAGCGGAGATCCCGGTTATGGGCCATGTTGGATTGACGCCTCAGTCCATTCATCATCTTGGGCGATTCAAGGTGAAGGGAAAAATTATCGATGAAGCGCGCAAAATTGTGATTGACGCCCTGAATCTCGAAAAGGCGGGCGTTTTTTCTGTGATACTGGAATGTATACCCATGGAACTGGCGCGTTTTGTGACCGAGAGGCTCCGGGTCCCGACCATCGGGATTGGAGCAGGCCCTTATTGTGACGGCCAGATTCTGGTGTTTCATGATCTGGTCGGATTTATGAACGGTTATCTCCCTAAGTTTGTCAAAAGATATGTCCACCTTCACGATACGCTTACGCAGGCTGTTCAAGCCTATGCCGCAGATGTACGTGGGAGCCATTTTCCAGATGACGAACACTCCTATCATTTCAAGTCGGACCAAGCTCTTGAAGCTTTGCTTGAAGAGGATAAATAGAGATCTTTGTCCGAATTCCGTATGTATAATGTGATGTTATGAATACAGTCAGAAAAATAGAGAAAATGAAATCTGCATTGAGGGATGTCAGTTCCCTCGGCAAAAGCGTGGGATTTGTTCCGACGATGGGGTATTTGCACGAGGGACATTTAAGCCTTGTCAAAGCCTCGCTAAAAGATGCAGACTGCACGGTGGTCAGCATATTCGTAAATCCCACTCAGTTTGGACCCAAAGAAGATTTTAAGGAATACCCCAGAGATTTTGCACAGGACAGCCGGCTTCTGGAAGAACTGGGAGTCGACTTCCTGTTTTGTCCGAACTATACAGAGATGTATCCCCCGGACTACAAGACCTATGTTGAGGTCGAAGACCTTCAGAATAAATGGGAAGGTCTGTCCAGGCCGGGACACTTTCGAGGTGTCTGTACAGTCGTTTTGAAACTTTTTCACATCGTTCGACCAGATGTAGCCTTTTTCGGGCAAAAAGACGCACAACAGGCGATCGTCCTCAAAAGAATGGTCAGCGACTTCAACTTGGATGTCCGAATCGAAGTGAAACCCACAGTAAGGGAAAAGGACGGATTGGCGCTCAGTTCACGGAATGTCTACCTAAATCCCGAACAGAGACAAGCCGCACTCTGTCTCTCACGGAGCCTCAACGAAGCCGCAAGCAAAATCCGGTCAGGAGAACGGCGTACAGCCCCGCTTATGGAAAGAATGAGGGAAATTATTGATGGGGAAGACTTGGCAAAGTTAGATTATATTGCTATTGTAGACACGGCTTCTTTGGAGCCTCTCAAAGAAATAAAAAAGGAAGCCTTGATTGCTCTCGCTGTTTTTTTCGGTAGCATCAGGCTTATCGATAATATAATTGTATCTGCAGTGGAGTGAAGAGAGATGAAAAGGATAGTATTGAAGTCAAAAATTCACCGCGCCACAGTCACCGATACGAATATCGATTACGATGGGAGCCTCACTCTGGACGGAGTGTTGATGAGAGAGGCGAATCTTATCCCTTATGAGCAGATCCAGGTTTACAACATCACAAACGGAGAAAGATTCACCACGTATTTGATAAAGGGAAAGAATAATTCCGGAGAAGTGGTTGTGAATGGGGCTGCAGCCAAAAAGGCCAATTCTGGCGATAAAGTGATCATCGTGGCCTATGCCACCATGGATGAAGCCGAAATGGATTTTTTTGTTCCCATAGTGATATTAGTAGATGATCAGAACAACATCACTTCCGTCAAACAGTAACTGGTATCTATCGTGTAGCCCATTCTTTGAGTTTGTCGTACTCCAATTCGCCACACAGGATATCGTTGGTTTCGGTATTCATGAAGGTGGGTGTGCGCAGTTGGCCGCCACATTTGGGTTCGATGATAGCCCTGTGGGACCTCATCAAGTCCGCGTTTTTATCATTATGCCAAATCTCTTTCCGGTCGATTTTTATCCCCTCTTCATTCTCAAGCCTGTCTACCAAAGGCATCATGACCTGGCAATGGGGGCATTCTCTTCCATGAAACATAATCAGTTTGCTCATTTTCTTCTCCTTACAAAAAGCCCGCACCAGCACTCTCCATCCTCTTTGTCATTGTAGGTTTCATGGATCAGGAAATTACAGGGGCAGACGAGCTTTAAATCCTCATCAAAATCTTTTGCAATAAGCCTACATGGGCAGTATTTCATCCCATGATTCTCGTCACAGCTGAAAACACCATCGATAAGCATGTTGACTTTCTCGGTATTAGGATTGACCTTGAATTCGTTTTTTTCCGCAAACTCCTCAATAGCCTGGCGAAAGTGATCTCTATACATTTCCGTTTCCACAGATTGCATCTTTTTCGCTTCGGCGGATGAGATCTCAACGTATGCATTTTTAACGCTGCAGGTTGGGCAGATCTCGGGTGGCTTGATCCCGTAATGGATGTCATTACAAACGTGACATCGCCAGTACTTTTTCATTCTCTATTTCCTTTTCTGACCTGAATTATTCATAAAAGCTGCTGCCAAATTTATACTCTAAAAGCATTCAATATCTTATTGTCAGCATCATTTACGCTTCGGGGGCCGACTCAACCTACCCGCCGATCTCACTACAAAGTCTTCGTTGTAGCCCGGGTTAGGTTGGGTAGGCTCGCGGTAGTTCACTGAAGTGGTCTGGATGTCAAGACCAAAGTTGAATATTTTCTTAGGTGCATTTCCT
>CAZXJE010000353.1:1453-3224 GCA_964640835.1 uncultured Eubacteriales bacterium | reverse complement strand
CCGATCGAGCTTTCTTCCCTAAATCTCTCGAACTTTATTGCTTCGACCACACTCAAGAGGATTTCGCTCGCTGTGTCTTCCCATTCGGGATTGTAGTATCCCAGGGATTTTATGACCCTGTAGCGGATCTGCGGCCAGAACTTGAGGATGATCTCCTCGATGTCGTGGGAGGGAGAATCGTTTTCTGTTTTTTGTGTGGCATCTTGCATTCCAGTAGCTGGGTTATTAGTGTTTTTCGATTTTTCTGTATTTGATTGCTTTGTAGACATTTACATATAATTTAGTCGGGTGACCAGGCGGAAGTGTGTAGGGACTGTTCCTCGAACGGACCGATACACGATGTAGGGTCAGCTCCCCGAGCGGACCGTTTGGGAAACGGTCCATACATCGAAATAGGGACAGGCAACTGTTTTTGTTCCAAAAAAGTAGCCTGTCCCTATTTTGTCTCCATTTTTAGTTGAATTCTAGGGGAAATTGCACTAGAATGGACACTTCAGATAGGGAATATTTCCAATGAAAAAGAAGCCTGTCCAATCTAGAGAAGGAATCTCAGACGATTCTTCTCTCCTCATAGAAGAGGAGGACCTTTTTGCAGACCTTATGGAGAAAAGAGGAACGGAACTTTTTCTCGGAAAGTACACAATGGCTGCCATACAGGCAGTGCTCGAAAAGAAGAATTTCATCAAAGATGCAAAAAAGAAGAATCTGTGGCCCATAGTGTTTGCCCTGGATTCCTCTGAGTTTCCCCCTCTCCAGAGGCTCCAGATATTCCACAAGGAAAAAAAACAGGAAAACGTTATCGTTGACCTTAAAATTAGGGATACTATTTTTCGGCCCAAGAATGAGCTGGCTGAGGCGACATCCCATTCGGCTTTTAAGCTGCTGTTTTTGGAGTGGCTAACCCTTCAGAATCCTCTCCTTGAGTTTACTCCGGAAAGGCCTGCGCTCCCTGGGCAGAATTACCCCGGATTAAAGCTTGGGAAAAAAATCCTGGATATCTTTGCCTATGTAGCCTGGATCAACAGCAGCGATGGAATTATGGCGTTCCCCTGCTATTTTCACAATGCGCTTCTGTTTATGCGAGCGTTTCGGTTTCTGAGACCGGAAAAAAGGGGAGAGGTCTTGGCTATTCGGAAAGCGTTTAGTAGGGATATTCCTTTCCACAGATTGGCGTGGGTCGTACATCTCAATTGTTTAAGGGATGGTGAGGGTCGCATTTACGAGTGGAAAGCGGAAGAACAGATCTACCCCATAAACAAGAACTTGAAACATTTTTTTATTTCTAAAGATTATAAAGAAAAAGTGAAACAGGCTGTACAGTCCCATAAGTTCAATATTGACTGGGCTCTTTTCGATCAAAAGATGAAAAATCATAAAGAGCAAGAGAAAAGCGACAAATCTTTTAAAGAATAAGAGATATAAAGTGGCTAAACAGATTAAGAATTCTCCCTTCCTTCCAGTTTATGGATATGCCATTTTACTCCTTGGTTTGATGTCCATTCCTCCCTTAAGTCTGATAAAATTGCAGAGGAAGAGCGACTTATTTGCCATAATTTTTTCAGATTACACATTTCATTTTCTAGGTTTTGGACTTTTAGCCTGGCTGTTATGTGTAGGATTTTGCAAAGCAAGAAATGGCCGCGTTCCCCATATTCTTGTTGGATTGGGCTCTGTAGGCTATGGGCTTTTTATCGAGGTCTGCCAAATATTCATTCCATATAGGACTTTTGGGATCGATGATTTATTAGCCGATACGGTTGGTGTTGTGGCA
>CAZXJE010000353.1:0-1443 GCA_964640835.1 uncultured Eubacteriales bacterium | reverse complement strand
GAATAGGGGACAGGCTACTTTTTACAGGGGTAATTAAAAAAGCAGCCTGTCCCCCTTTTTTACAGGGGTAAATCAAAAAAGGGGACTGTCCCTTTTTTACATCGGACCGTTTGGGAAACGGTCCCTACATCCAATCCCACATTGGCTAAATGCAGTGATATTTGATATAATTGCACTCTAAGTAAGGAGTAATCGAAATGAAGAAAGACATTCATCCTGAATATGCTGAGGCGACTGTGGTTTGTGCGTGTGGCAACACTTTCACCACCCGGTCGACCAAAAAAGAGATCCGCGTGGAAATTTGCTCATCATGTCATCCGTTCTTCACGGGTAAACAGAAGTTCATCGACAGCGCCGGACGTGTTGAAAAGTTCAGGAAGAAATATGGCGATAAAAAGAAATAAACGAAATGTTACAAAAACTCGCGAATATCGAGGAGAAATTCCGCACACTCACTGCCTCTTTATCTGATCCCGCCTTAGTTTCCGACCCTCATAAGATCAAAACGATTTCCAAAGAACGTTCTGATTTGGAGCCTGTCGTCAATAAGTACGAGGAGTATAAGAAGGTCCTGAAAGATATCGAGGGATCGAAAGAAATCTTGGACGATCCTGATGTAGACGCAGATCTCAAGGAAATGGCAGAGCTAGAGGTAAAGGAGCTCGAAGAGGAAGAGCAGAGGATCGAGGAGGAGCTCAAGATATTGCTCCTTCCCACTGATCCGTATGATGCCAAGGATGTGCTCCTGGAGATAAGAGCTGGGGCAGGTGGGGATGAGGCGTCGCTTTTCGCCCAGGACCTCTACCGGATGTATTCGAGGGTGGCTGAGAAGAAGGGGTGGAAGATCGAGGTTTTGAGCACGAGCATGTCTCCGATAAAGGGATTGAAGGAAATCATTGTCAACATCCGTGGGGAGCGTGTGTATTCGCAATTGAAGTTCGAGAGTGGGGTGCATAGGGTGCAGCGTGTGCCGCAGACAGAAGCGAGCGGCAGGATCCATACGTCGACGGTGACGGTGGCTGTGCTCCCTGAGGCTGACGATGTAGATATTGTGTTGGACTCCAATGACTTGAGGATCGAGGCGTTTGGAGCTTCGGGCCCTGGAGGACAGAACGTCAACCGCAACTATACGGCGATTCGGGTGACTCATGAGCCTTCGGGGTTAGTGGTGTCGTGTCAGGATGAGAAGTCGCAGCACCGGAACAAAGAGAAGGCGCTCAAGATATTGCGTTCGCGGTTGTTGGCCATCGCACAGAGGGAACAGCAGGCGCAGATTTCGAAAGACAGGAAAAGTCAGGTGGGGACAGGGGAGAGGAGCGAGAAAATAAGAACGTACAACTTTCCTCAGTCGAGAGTTACGGACCATAGGCTGAACCTGACGATCCATCAGTTGGAGAGTGTGCTTGATGGCGAGCTGGAAGAGTTCATCGATGCTTTGACTAT
>CAZXJE010000352.1:0-3239 GCA_964640835.1 uncultured Eubacteriales bacterium | reverse complement strand
AAATTCGGAGCCAGGATCCTTGCCGTAAACCTTGGGGGAAAAAATCTGTTCTGGACGCATCCCGATGTTCTTTTAGGGCAAGGAGGACAGCGCTCCTGGGTATCACCCGAGGGAGGAGACAAGGGTTTTCTCTTCAAATCCGACTGGATGGGAAACAGGGATTTTTCTATGATGGATCCCGGAAATTATAAAAAAGTGGAATCTGAGGGAAAAAGGCTGGCTTATCAGAATTCTTTTCAGACAATTTCAAATGATGAAAAACATAATTATGATCTGACATTGACTCGGGAATTTGATTTTTTGGAGGATCCGCTAATGGGAGACACAAATTTCCGGGGTCTTAATTACCAATACGTGGGCATAGATTTTGTTCACAAATTGAGGAATAACTCGGAAGAGATGCTAGACCAAATCTTGGACTTATGGTGTTTAATACAAGTGCCACCAAAAGGAACGATGGTGGTGCCGGTGGAAGATGTGAGTGACGAGGCCTGGCGCGGTAATTACTTCGAGCCGATTCCTGATAATTATGTCAAAGCTAATCCCGATTCCTTCTCCTATTTTATCCACGGCAGCCGCCGCTACAAAGTGGGTATCCGGCCCGAGTCGTCTAATGGAGTCATCGGATATATTTTTGACACGGAACAAGAGATCGCCTCCATGGTTTTTATGACATTCCCTGTGAAACCTGAAGCCAGATATGTGGACTGTCCTAAAGTGGAGCAGGAGACCAACGGCGATGCCATTCAGATCTACAGTCATCTCGAGGAAGGGCCGTTGGCGTTTGGAGAGCTGGAATGCCATTCCTGGGGTTTGAAGCTCGAGCCGGATGGTGAAGAAGGATTCCCCATCAAGATCCATATGTACAGAGCACCTTTAGACGTGCTGAAGAAGATCGGGAACGAACTCATCTGCCCAGGATTTGACCGGGCTTATCTTTTTGATCCCCGAGCGTAATCGCGTACTTTATCGTCTTTTCGTCCTTATTTGAGCAGGAAGAAAAATCCTTGAAGGGGACTTGTGTATCTGTTATAATAATTCGTTATTTGGCGAAATGTAGGAATAAAGAGGTTTCTGATGAAAACACAATTGAAGGTATTTAAAGCACTCAGCGATAAAAACAGGCTGACTATCGTAAAGATGCTGGAAGTCAAGCCCATGTGTGTGTGTGAGATCACTGCAGCCCTTGACCTGGCACCGTCAACAGTTTCCAAACATCTCAGTCTACTCAATGAGGCCGGACTTATCCAGGATCTGAAAGATGGAAAGTGGGTGAATTATTCCTTAGTCCCTTGCCCGTCACCATTTGTCAAAGAGATGATGCGGTTTTTAAGTGCTTCTCTCAAGGATGATCCTGAATTGTTCCCCTATATGGAGAAAGCCCGGAAAGCCGACCGGTTGGATATTTGCCGCTGAATTGTGTTGATTTTTATGGATAATCGCATGTGGAGTTACCGGAAATGAAAGAATGGAAGATTCTTCTTTTTTTTGTTCTCGTGTTTGTGGCCGCGTATTTTATTCCTGTAGAGAGTGTACGTTTCCAGAGTGGTTTGGTCGAGGGATTTGCACTTCTTAAGGAGTATGCCCGCCAGCATGTCCTTTTCTGCCTCATACCAGCTTTTTTTATCGCCGGGGCCATCTCTGTTTTTGTGAGCAAGGAATCGGTCATCAAATATTTTGGTGCGCAGGCGAAGAAAATCGTTTCCTACAGTATCGCCTCAGTATCGGGAACGGTTTTAGCCGTGTGCTCCTGCACGGTTCTTCCGCTTTTTGCGGGGATCTACACTCGCGGTGCGGGCATAGGGCCTGCTACAGCCTTTCTTTACTCCGGCCCTGCCATCAATGTACTGGCCATCATCCTTACTGCAAAGGTTCTTGGAGCGAAGCTCGGTCTGGCGAGAGCGATCGGGGCCGTTGTGTTTGCGGTCGTCATCGGACTGCTCATGCAGTTCATTTTCCGTAAAGAGGAGGCAGACCGCGAAGTCGAAGATCTGGGGCTCACTGGCACACAGCATGAAGAGAGGCCGCTCTGGAAAACTGCGCTCTATTTTGCTGCGATGATCGGTTTCCTCGTCTTTATCAATTGGGGAAAACCAACAGAGCCTTCACCATCCTTCTGGATTTCGATCTACAAGGGAAAATGGATTATCGGGGGGAGCCTTCTATTGATCATCGCCTGGATGGTATGGAGGTGGTTCAAAAAGGAGGAGCGCAGAGAATGGGTGGATTCGACCTGGATCTTTGCCAAGCAGATACTGCCACTTCTTTTCGCCGGTGTTTTAGTGGCAGGCTTCCTGCTTGGACGTCCGGGCCATGAGGCTCTGATTCCCAACGACTGGGTGGGGCGCCTTGTGGGCGGAAATTCTGTGGGAGCCACTCTGTTTGCCTCTGTAGCCGGGGCGCTGATGTACTTTGCGACTCTAACGGAAGTGCCGATCCTGGAGGGACTCTTGGGTGCGGGGATGGGTCAGGGGCCCGCTTTGGCTCTTCTCCTTGCCGGACCAGCACTCTCTCTCCCAAACATGCTGGTCATCCGTAGCATTATAGGAACAAAAAAGACACTGGTCTACGTCTGCCTTGTTGTCGTCATGGCCACGATCACAGGGCTTATTTACGGAAATTTCTTCTAGGAGAAGTTGGATCATGGAAATAAGGATTCTTGGGATGGGATGTCCCCGTTGTAATGAATTGGAAAAACGGACGTTTAATGCACTTGCCGAACTCAATGTGGGCGCTGACGTGCAAAAAGTCAAAGATATCAAGGAGATTTCGAAGTATGGTGTGTTTGTAACTCCAGGGTTTGTGATCAACAACAAGGTCAAATCTTCGGGAAGGTTACCCTCTTCGGAGGAGATAAAAAACTGGATTAGACAGGTGTGTTGAGCGTCTCCTTCACTCAGTTTTCTGGTTCAAGATTCGTTATGAGCTCTGCAGCGGATTGGATCTTGTCGTTTGAAAAAAAGATGGGGAAGTATTTCCCCTTGAGCCACATCCGGAAGAGGTCGGAATAGTGGGGGTTGTCCGGATTCCCGGATTGTCCTGGAGAGTTCGTCCCCAGAGAGTTGTCCCAGTCTTCCAGATTAACGATGATGCGGAAGGAGGCCCCGGAAGTTTGGTTGAATCCGCCGGATGTTTTATTGACGGTGTTATTATTTCCTCCCCGTGGTTCAGGTCCGAGGTCGAGGGTGGCGCGGATGCCTTCATTAACTGCCTCAGAAAGGAGATGCTTGATCCTGATG
>CAZXJE010000351.1:0-3249 GCA_964640835.1 uncultured Eubacteriales bacterium | reverse complement strand
GTAGCCCGGGTTAGGTTGGGTCGGCTCGCGGTAGTTCACTACAGCTTCGTGGGCCGCTGCCTCGACCTTTATGTAAGGGTGGGGTGGGTTGGCCTCAGCTCGTGAATAATCCAGGCTAAATGACGGATGAGGTCAAATCGTTTTGGTCACAGATGTGTTCGTTCAGATAGAAAGTCCTGAAAAAGTATGATAGAATACAGCTCACAAGATTAACTCAAGGACCATGATGGCAAAGGATTGGAAAGAGAACCTGGCAAGTTTTTTTGATGGCTACAGAATCATTGAAAGAAGCAAGGAAGAGACCATTAAAAACTTCGATCAGTTTTGTGAATTTGTGGTTGAACCCGCCTTTGAGAGCCTTGGAGAAGAGCTCGAGAATTACAGGATAAATTCAAAAATAAAAAGAGATAAAGGAAGATCGATCACTTTCCAGATCAATTTTCCGAGATCCAAGGTAGAGAATTTTCTGTACACCATCGGATTTCCCAAAAATTCCCTCGAGCTTCAACTCAAGTTGGTAATCAGAGGGAGAATAGACATCAAAAGTCCCATGGAGGAAGCAGAAAGTCAATTCATGAAAGATGTCACTCCTGCAGAGATCTTAAAACTCAAAAAAGAAGACCTCGTCCAGGACATCATAGAGCACTACCGTAACTTCTGCTTCAAAGCCGCCACTCAAACGGAATAACCGCTTCTCCACATGAAAAAGTCAATTTCTGTAATGGAGGAGAGAACTTTACCCCGGATTGTCCTGGCCATGCACTTTCTGGTGCTTATGGCCTTTTCTTCCATGGCTGTATTTAACCTCCTTCCTCTTTTCCTGGAAAGCCTGGGGGGATCACCTAGACAGATCGGATTGATCGTGGGAGTTTTTTCCATTGCAGCCTTTCTTTCCAGGCCGCTCGCGGGGTGGTTTCTGAGTCACATGCAGCCCAAAAGGGTGTGTGTGGCCGGCCTCGGATTGATGCTTATTGTCTCCGTTCTTTATGTTTTTGTGGATAAGATCGATTGGGTGATCTTTGCGATAAGGACTCTTCATGGCCTTGGGTTTTCTGTTTTTGTCCTGGCCGCTATGTTGATCACCATCCTCGCCGTCCCCGAGAAAACCCGAACTTATGCCATCGGAATTGTATCCACAGGATTTTTACTCCCGCTCCTTGTAATCCCTTACATCGCTGAGGTGATCATACAAAGGTATGGTTTCTTTTGCTTTTTTCTAGTGGCCGCCATTTTTGTGGCCATTCCCCTTGTTGCCGTCTTTTTCATCAAGAGCCCGATGCCTCGTTTGGTCCATGAACCAGGTTCTCATGGAAAGGGATTTTTTCGGCTTTTAGCAAAAAAAAGAATCCTCATAATTTTTTCACTCGCCTTTATTTTTGAAATTGGCTTGAGCTCCAGCCTCTCCTTTGTCCCATTGCTCGCTCATGAGGGAACTTCGATGAGGGCCGGCTTTTTTTACACATTTCTCGGTTTGACGGCCGTTCTCCTCAGGATCTTTGGCGGCAAACGTATCGCTTTTTGGGGTGATCCCAGGCTTCTGTTCCCTGCATTTTGTTTTCTCTCGGGGGGTGCAGTTCTTTTGTATTTTTCCAGAGACAATTTGCTCCTCGCTCTCTCTGGATTGGTCTGGGGCATTGGGACCGGTGTCCTATATCCTCACCTGTCTGCACTCGCTGTGGAAGGCACCCCAACGAACGAAAAGGGAATGGTATTGAGTATGTTTACAGCATCCGTCGACCTGGGCTTTGCTTTTGGGCCCATAATCTTCGGTTGGATGTCTTATATTTTTGGGGTCCGTGTCTCCTACATCCCTTTAGCCGTGATGGTGTTTTTCCCTTCGTTATTCCTGACACTTTTCGGAAGAGCTGTGCTTTTTGACACATCTTTGGGACATAAGTCCCAACACAATAATGAATCCCTGTTGAGATAGCATCAGACACTCATTATAGTGATGAGCCTGGCGAAAAACATGAAATATTAAACGTGAAAATGTAAAAAACGATAAGTAAACTTTAAAGGAAATTAATCAAGCCGAGTGATACCTTCTTTTTTAGCGATCTCGACGGCTTTGAGGTATTCAAGCTTTGATATTCTCCTATACAGTGGGGAGCCCGGATGAATGTCCCCGCATGGATAATACTGGGCCATGATGTTGACATAGGTGTTTTCAGATATGTCTTGTGAGAGGAATCGCATCACATCCTGCGTGCCTGCCAATCCGGAAGGAAGAACGAGATGCCTGATGAGTAATCCTCGGAGTGCGATCCCTCTGTCATCCAGCACAAGATCTCCCACCTGTCGAAACATTTCTTTGATCGCCTGTTTGGCCACGAGAGGATAATCCCGGGCTTGTGAATACTCTTCAGCGACCTCCTCCGTGCTGTACTTAAAGTCCGGCATATAAATGTCGAAAATCCCATCCAAGAGTTTAAGTGTCTCCACAGTATCGTAACCGCCCGTATTGTACACCAGCGGGACTGATAGCCCCAAAGTGATCGCATTCGGGAGAGCGGCAAGGATTTGCGGGACATAGTGGGTCGGACTGACAAAGTTGATATTGTGACAGCCGAGAGACTGCATAGCCACCATCATGCGACTCAGCTGCTCGATAGATATCTCTTCGCCTTCATCCAGATGACTGATAGAATAATTCTGACAGTACAGGCATCCCAGGTTACAGTGTGTGAGAAATATCGCTCCTGATCCGTGAAATCCGACAAGCGGTTGTTCCTCACCAAAATGAGGTGAGGATGAAGAGACTTCAGGCAGGAATCCTGCACGGCAGAATCCTCTTTCCCCTTCAATTCGGTTGACTTTACAGTCACGCGGACATACAGAGCAGCTCTCGAGAAGCCTCTGTGCCTTGACTATTTTTTCCTCGAGTAAACCTTCTCTGTAGGTCTTGAGGTAAACAGGGACTTGGTTTTTTTGCGCCATTATCTCCAAGAATTATATCATAAATGCATGCCCGCCTAGAGCCCTTCTCACGGTTTTTTCCATCACACAATCTGATCACTCAATAACGCTATCGAGTATTCATGACTTAACGGATTCAAAGAAAAAATGACATGATGAAGGGGCCGTTCCCCGAACGGACCGTTTGGGAAACGATCCCTACATTTATAATGAGGGGGCAACCGTCGAAATTCGAGGCTTCTTGTTTTGGCCTGAACTATTCACGGACCGAGGTCGCAGCAAAGGCGAGGCAGTGGCCTACGAAGCTGTAGTGAACTACTGCGAGTAGGCTAC
>CAZXJE010000350.1:0-3267 GCA_964640835.1 uncultured Eubacteriales bacterium | reverse complement strand
TTGATTCACCTACAGGTTCTACATTAGGAGGTAGATATCCTGTCTGTCTCAGGAATTCCTCTATATCTACCATGTAAGCCTTGAGAAACCTCATAACCATTTCAAAGGATGGGATGCTCCTTCCATCTTCTATGTCTCTTATGTGAGTGTGGGAGACCCCTGAGAGTTTTGAGGCATCCCGTAGAGACAAACCCATTGCCTCTCTCTTTTCTTTCATAAATTTACCTAATTTTTTCATAACGTAAATTATATCTTACTTTTTAGTTGACCTCAAGGGGATTTTGTTGTAAGATATCCCAAACAACAAGGAGTTTAGGCCTAACTCAGGTAGACTTGGACCATGTTAGGAGTGGCACAAAGACCTCAATCCCTATCTTTGCCGGCTGAGTCACTTAGGGTAAAGGGCTATTTTTTTATAAATGATGGAAGATTATTCTTACAAAACAACGGTATATCATCCCAGGCAACCTGAGGCGTCTCCATTATGGAGGTTGCTTAACAACCATTATGAGGGCTTTGAGCAATGCTATGAAGAGAGGTTTGAGGGAAAGTACGGTTTCTTTCGTCCTGTTATTGGACAGGTAGTTCGGCAGTATCTGACATGTGGTGATCTGAAGAATGGATTCGCCAGGGTACGGTGTATAGACTGTAAAGATGAGTATTTGCTTGCATTTAGTTGTAAAGGACGCTGGTTTTGCCCTTCCTGCCACGCCAAAAAGGTAGTCCAGTTTGGAGAATCCTTACGGGATAATATCCTCTACCCAGTGCCCCATCGCCAATATGTCTTCACTATCCCCATTATGTGCCGTCTCTACTTTAAGTATGAGAGGGGCCTACTTACAAGGCTATGCCACTGTGCTTATGAGAGCCTGCTCATCTTTTTACGAAATGCAATAGGGCTTACCGATGGAGTACCTGGTGTGGTTATGAGCATACATAGCTTCGGAGATTATCCTGATAAGTTTCATCCACACATTCATGGCATAGTTTCCGATGGACTTTTTGCAAGGACTGGAACCTTCTATGTTATGCCAGAACTTGACTTAAAGCCCCTTGAGGAGATTTTTCGTGCCAATGTCTTTAAGCCTGTGCTGAACTTGATTCAGTAATGCTTAAAGAAGAGGGGAAGATAGGCGATGATTTAATCAATAGACTTATGAGCTGGAGACACTCTGGCTTCAGTGTCCACAACAGGGTAAGAGTTGCAAGGGATGATGAGCAGGGAAGGGAGGCCCTGGCCCAGTACATTATCCGCAATACCTTCTCTGTTGAGAAGCTGACATATACCAATGAGACCGCTACAGTTATCTACCGCTCTAAGCCTGTGCTGAACTTGATTCAGTGATGACCCATGGTAATGATAGCAAGAAGAATTTTGAGGTATACACAGCTGAGAAGTTTATAGCAGCCATTACACAGCATATCCCTGAGAAATCATTTCAGATGGTACGTTACTATGGATGGTATTCAAATAAATCACGAGGGATACGTAACAAGCAGGGGGCTGAGAGATCTTCTGATGAACCAGTAGCAAAACCAGATAAAGACATAGAGATAATAGACGTCTCTGACTATCAACCACCACGCATTCCATCAAAGAGCTGGCGTGAATGTATCAAAAAGGTCTATGAGGTAGACCCCCTCTGCTGTCCTCGCTGTGGAGGGCAGATGAAGATCATCAGTTTCATTACCGATCCTCAGGTAATACGCCATATTCTTGAACATCTCGGCGGCTCGGCACAGAAGTCTTCCAGAGATCCGCCCAGCCAAGAGGCCCCTCATGAAAATGGCGAGATAGTCTATGAATCCTTCGATGATGGTTGGCCCGGCTATGAAGAGCCATCTGCTATGGTAAACCTGTGCTGAGCTTGTCGAGGCATTGAGCACTCTGTAATTTGTGACTATAAGGGTTAGAGGGGAGCTTTACCTATCTCCTGCCGAGTCTTTACCTAGAAACCAGCAATTAGCTGCAAAATCCCAATTCTACCTTACCTCCTACCGTTACATCGGCTTCCAAAATTACTCTCCTAACCGGTAAAGATCAATCTCGGATCAAAAACAGAAAAAAAGGTTGACATTTTCCTGATTTTTGTGTTAATATTCCTACGGTTCAAAAAAGCAATTTCCTGTCACCTTATCTGCAAACCGAAAATGGAGAAGAAGTGGTTGTGCATGAACAAAATATGGATCTATTCGGTGGCCGGAATAGATTTGAACGCGGCAGTCAGGTGTTTATTCACTGGCTGCCTGAAGCCAGCCGCGTCGTTGCATAATAGATGAACTGTCGACGATTCTACTTTAGGACGCTATGCATCCTATTTTGCCATTCGGCAATATGGTTGATGGTGAAGACGCATTGGCGGGCATAACAATTTAACGCTTGTCCATGAACAGGGCGAGAAAGGAGGCAGCTATGAGTGTAAGGTCAAAAACCAGTTGGGTAAACGTTTTTATGGTGTTCGTTTTAGCCGTTGGCGTAATGATGGCCGTATTTGCACAAACGTCCTTAGCAGATGAAAACTTACCAAAATCAATCGTAAGCATGGCTGGCGGAGGCTCCTGGGCCAAAGCCTATAAAAAGGTATTTGCTGATCCATGGACTCAAAAAACCGGGGTTGAGGTTCTCTTGTTCACCGGCGAGCCGGCGGAGGGTATCGCAAAGATCAGGGCCAACAAGAAAAACCCGCCATTCCACATTGCCTTCATGCCCGAAGCCAGGGTACCGGATGCAATCAAGTGGGACATTTTAGACCAGATGAACACTGAAGGCGTCCCCAATCTGAAAGATGTCCCCTCCGTCTTTCATGACAGATTTAAAAATCATGTGGTAACAAACAACTATATTTTTTGCGCAATCATTTATAATAAGAAAAAGATAACGAATCCTCCCAAGACCTGGCTTGAATTTGTCGAACGCACCATCAAAGGGGATTTCGGAAAAAGGGTTTCCTTCCCCTCCCTTTCTTATGGCTATGCGTATCCCTTTTTTTGGGTGATCGGTAAAGAACTTGGGGATTCGATCGAAAAAATGGATGCTGCTTATGAAAAAGTAAAATTGATGAAGCCCTTCATCCCCAAGTTCTGGACGACTGCTGTTGAGGCGATCAATCTAATTGAAGCCGGAGAGGTGGATATTGTGGCCTACTGGGAACATCGCGGATGGATATTTATCGATCAAGGCCATCCGGATTGGGATTTGGTCATTCCCGCTCCGGGCGTATTTGAGGGGACAGTCATGGGGAAAGTCAAGAATACGCATCCGATCGC
>CAZXJE010000349.1:0-3275 GCA_964640835.1 uncultured Eubacteriales bacterium | reverse complement strand
TTCCGAAAAAGTAGCCTGTCCCTATAAAAAAAAGAGGGGAGGATTTCCTCCCCTCTTTGAATTTCTGCGTCTATTCGAGCTTAGAAGGTGAACCGTAGGCTGACTTTGAAGACTCTATTTCCGTAGGCGCCGGTGATATCACCGTATGTGCCGAACCGCTCGAATGTCGGATTGTCGGGATCACTATAATCCACATAGCCACCGGGATTTCCGGTGATGTCCAATCCGCTTCGTCCCATCAGGTTTATGATGTCGAGATAAGCGCCGATGGAGAAAGTCTCGCCAACGCGAAATCTCTTTTCCACACGCATATCCAGAGTGGTGGTAGGAGCATTGCGACGTGTGCCGCCTAATTCTGTGTTCACGCCGTGGGAATCTCCTTCATATTTGTACCTGGCATTATCGGGAAGGTAAACGGTGACGCTTCTAGCCCAGGGTGAGCCGGAATGGTGGTTGAAGTATGTGCTGAGGATAAACTCGTAGGGAAGAATAACTGTGCTCTGGATCTTGATGTTGTGCGGCCTGTCGTAATCCAGGCGTCCGCCGTTGAAGACAAAGGCGTTCGGGGTGTCGAAACCGCCGCTGGCACCGTAGGAGGCGTTATAGTCCCCACCGATATTGCCCCAGGCTTTGCTGTAGACATAAGAGCCGAGCAATTGCCAGTTGTTGGACATCCTCTTGTTGAAGATGAACTGGAGAGCCCAGTATTTCCGGTAGGAGCCTTCGACGTTTGTCATGAAGTAGTGAATGTCAGGAGCATCGGCCAACTCTACGTAGCAATAGGACTGCTGGTCGTCATCCGTTCCGAAATCACCGTCATCACCTGGGTCGAGGAAGTCGAACCTCTCCCAGTAGGGGCTGTTTTCTGCGTAGCCTTTCCAGGCTTCGTCTTGTCCTAATCCGTAGTCGTTGACGTCTTCAAAGATGTTGTGTTTGTGCTTGTAGACAAAAGTGACGCCGGCGCTGAAATCCCTTGCCAATTCTCTCTCTATACCGATGGCAAATTCGTCGGTGTAAGGAGCGGTGGCGTCTGTGTTGACCTCATTTTCCAGCTCAAAGGTAAAGGGATCTGGAGGCATATAGCGGAGCAAGAATCGATCAGAACTGGGATCGATAACGCCATTTTCGTTGTCGTCATACCAGAACCATCCACCGGAGTTGGGATAGTTAGGGTTGGCGAGGGAGTAGTACTGGATCATGAGGTACTCGTTGTACCTGGACCAGGAGCCCTTGACCGAGGTTTTGCCGTCGCCGAACGGGTCGTAGGCGAAACCGAGACGGGGCGAGAAGTGTGTCCAGGTCAAGACATCCATTTCCGGGATGGTGTATTCGCTGAATGGCGAATCACCGAGTGTTGCAAGAAGGCCATAGGGGTCTGCTGAGGCGCCATGGAACTGCTCGGGAAATTTACCCGTGCTCGTGTCAAAGCGCACACCCAGATTCAGGGTCAACTTTTCGCCGATGGTGAAGCTGTCCTGGACAAAGGCCCCAATCCTGCTCATCGCGTTGTCCTGGACCGATGATCCCTGGGAATCCCCGCAGATGTAGGAATAGATCCGGTGCCTGTTGGGCTCTGTAGCGGTGGGATAGCTTGCTTCTCCTTGGTAATAGTAGATCCTGAACGGATTCTGTCTCCACCAGTCCCAGTCACCGCTCACCGCCTCGTACTCCACTCCGAATTTCCACTCGTGGCTTCCGCCAAGGGCATTGTCTACGAATAATGTCGCCTGCACTGAGGGATTCAGCCTTTTTCTGAGATAAGTCTCCTCAAACCTCGGATTGTTTTTGTAGATTCCATAGTATCTGTCATAAAACTGAGGAGCATCAGAGAGGGCGTAGTCGCTGTAGGGGATCGGGAAGAAACGGCTGATGTAACCGGCCCGGATATCGAAGAACAGATTCTGGCTGGCAACCCAGTTCAGCTGTGCACTGACAGTGTGCCCGGTTTCTCCATCCCATTTGGTGGTGGACGTCACATCGAGGTTGTTACCGATCCGGTTTGTGTAAAAATCTTCAGTAATCATTGTCAGGTTGTAGGTGGCCAGGAAGCGGATATTCGAAGACAGCTGGAAGGTCAACTTACCGAAAATGTTGTTCTCTTTGTGCGGGGCATCATCGAGAGTGTAGACTCTTCCGCCTTGAGCAATGGTGTCGTCCCATATGATATGGTTGAAGTCACGCACCCATTCGAAACGCCTGGCGTTGGTAAAGAACCAGATCTTGTCCTTGACGATCGGTCCGCCCAAGAATAGCGAGAAGTCCTGCCAGGAGTTCCAGCCTGAGGGTTTCGTGAGTCCGATCGACTCGAGATCTTCTTCGCTCAGAAGCGATTTCTGCATGTCCTCGTTGTAGTACTCAACCGTGCCTCCTCCGTGGAATGCGTTTCCTCCGGACTTGGTCACGATGTTGACATACCCGCCATCAGCGATACTCACGTCTGCTGTGTGGCCGAACATCCCCATCTCGACCTCTTCGTAGACGTCGATGTTGACATTGGTCATGGGATACATAACCACCGGGTCGTTGATGGTCACACCGTCGATCGAATACTGGTTGCCCCTGACGGTTCCTCCAGCCATGTAGGACGTGCGGCGATAACTCACATCTTCGGACACTGCACCAGGCATGGAGTTCAACACGTCATAGAGGTCTCGAGACATCGGGATGTTGTAGATATAGCTTTTGGAATAGTTGACGGATGTCTTGGAGACTTTGACGTCAACTGTGGGAGATTCCCCAACAACCGTGACCTCTTCTTCCAGTGTGCTCATCTCGAGTACGATGTTGATGGCTGTGGCTTTTCCGACGTGGACTTTCAGTCCCTGCCGGACGATTGTCCTGAATCCGGGCATCTCGAATGTGACCTGATAGCTTTCACCGGGGGGAACAGAGGGAAAACGGTAGCGGCCTTCATCGGTCGACACAAAGGTCATCTGTCCCTGCAGGTTCGGCCCTTCGAGGGTGATGGTACATCCGGGAAGAGCATTGCCTTCTGAGTCGCTGACCGTACCTGTGACTGAACCCATCAGCCGTTGAGCGTTCGCGAACGAGGTGAGTCCGATAACGAGGAGCAAGACCATCAAAATTTTGATTGAATTCTTAATCAATGAATTCCTCCTATTTATTAGGATTTTTTCCCTAGCCTGCTTTCACAGACTGCTCTCTCCCGCCTTTTTTGAGGGTAGGGAGAACCTTTAATCCACCTGCTTGAATAGAATCCCTCCTGTAGAGCACCTCCTTTTTGAATGTTACATCAATAGGCTGATTGTCTATAC
>CAZXJE010000348.1:0-3279 GCA_964640835.1 uncultured Eubacteriales bacterium | reverse complement strand
TTTAAGGATCAGGTATTTCGCCTCGATCCGGGATAGGATCTTTTCTCCGGCCTTCTCAACTTGAGCGTCTGTATCGCAGGCAAAATGGAAGATTTGTTCTGTTTCAGTGTGATTGGGATTGATGAGTGTGACCGGTGAAAAGGAGAAAAAATTGTCCACTTTCGGATCGACAAATACAGGTATCCCCTTCTTTTGTGTGTGAGGCAGCAGCTTTTGCATCAGGGACTTAGTGAGAAGACCCTTGTTGTAATCTGAGATGAGAATGCCTTTAAACTCGTCTTCCCGGATAAAGTTGAAGATCTGTACCTCCATCTCGGAAGAGATGGATTTCTTCTCTTCCTGATCCACCCTGACGACCTGTTGATGATGGGCGATAATGCGCGTTTTGACTGTTGTGGGTCTTTTTTTGTCTACAAAGATGCCCGAGCTGTCCGGGACACTTTGTTTGATCCAATCACCGGGTTGATCGTCCCCCACCACTCCGACAGGAATAGGGAGTGCGCCCAGGTTTTCCAGATTATGACAGACATTCCCGGCTCCGCCCAAGCATGACGTATCTCTATGAACTTCGACGACGGGCACAGGAGCCTCTGGTGAGATGCGGCCCACGCGCCCCCATAGGTATTTATCGAGCATGAGATCTCCCAGAACAAGAATTCTTTTATTGGCAAAGTCCTGGACTATATCGATCATCCTTTTTATGTCCACGTTAGTCATTTGTTTTCTCCTTGAGAAATATCGGATTGGATAGGATCCAGGGGAAATCGTTTGTCATTGGGGTCCTCTCCTTCAAATACACCTCCACACGGTATGTCCCAGGGCTGTTCGTTAACGGATAGGACCATGTTCCTTCATGAGATCGAAACACGGGGGTCCCGTTACGAAAGAGTTGCGCTTCGAGTTCCACTCCTATGGGCATTACAGCGTGTAAAGTGGTCTGTGGTTCGATTGAAATAACGCTCCCAATTGGGAAGGTCTTACCCCTCTGTTTCGCCCAAAATCGGAATCCCTTCGCTTGAGCCGCCGCTTCCACTGCGTTATAAAAATTGCCACGGTGCAAGGAAGTCAACACTTGACGCTTGGCCGTTTCAAACTCCTTTGAAAGGGGCTTGGAAAGAGGAATGTGCAGGTGGAAAGAGGAAAATAGCGCATTGTAGAGGAGATGGGCGTCGACGCTGTAATAACCATAAATGGGCTGGCGCTCATTGAGAGAATCCCATTTCAAGAGGTTCTTCTCAGGCCGCGCGAGCATCTTGAGGAAAACGAATTTGGGATTGATAAGAAGAGCCGGAAGGTAGATCAAGGACAAAGGGAGGCTTTGTCTTAACATGCTATCTGCGCTTAATATCTCAACACCGCCATAATCCACTGCGGGGCCCCAACTCCACTGCGTCTTTGAATATGGGTGAGCTATGACCGTAAAACCGCCCAAAACACGAACCTGATGAACCGCTTCTTCCGCGGTTGAGGAAAATAGCGAAGAAGGTGTTTTGAAGCCCACTGCAACAAGGTGACCTCTGTTTTCTGAAAGTTCAGACCCACACAGCACGAGAACACCCTCTCTCCATCCTTCGCTGGCGAGAGATTCATAATTAGGGCTTCCGTGGTCGGTGACAACCATAAAATCCAGAGATTTATCGGCTGCATATCTGGCGATCTGCTCTACGGAGCTCTTCCCGTCGGAGTGTGTGGAGTGGATGTGAAATACGCCGGCCACCTCAAAAGATGAATCCTCTGGAGGGATCGTTGTGTAGGATTTGAAGGAGATAAGATGGAACGCTAACCAGACAAGATAGACCGTTATCAAAATCAGGAGGACCGAGAGGACTTTTCTCTTTTTCATGGGCCGTTGTCTAAGTCAGGAGTGTCCGAGTTTCCCAAGTTGCGGGATTGGGCAAAGGGAATGGCCATCATGTAGAAGAACAGGGCCGCGACCTCTGCATCGGCGAAGTTGTACTCGAATAATCCTGCAGCAAAATGGGCGAGAAAGGCAGCGATCGCAGCTACTGTCAAAGGGAAAAGTGTTGGATCTTTATTCGGGACAAGCTTTATAAGAGAAATAAAGAGCCAAACCAAAAACACGAACCAGGCCAGGAGAGTGGGGATCCCTCGTTCAGCCGCGATCTGAAGGATGTTATTGTGAAGATGAACATTCTGTTTGGCCTCTTCAGAGAGGCCGTACTTGGGATTTTGGAACTCCATTTCTACGGTATTCGGACCTGTCCCGAAGATAGGATATTCTTTAATGATCTGAATTCCTGCATCTAGGTACTCGACCCTTTGAGCGTTGGAATAGTTTCTTGTGCTGAATATGCTCAGAGCTCTAGTTTTCACCTCCCTTGGACTGAGAATCAAAATGAGTGCAGTCGCTAAGGGAACGATGATCAGGGTCTTGGGTTTGTAGAAAAAGAGGACAACCGATGTGGCAATGACCATTCCGATCCAAGCACTGCGCGTGGATGTCAGGATTAGGATGAGAACGGACAGAAGAAATCCCATCCCCCAAAAAAACCGGGCCTTGTCGCGCGAAAAGATGAATAGACTCAGTGCTAAAGCGCCGAACAAAAGCATAACGCCGGCCTGAGTCATATAATGCCCCATGAAACCTTGCACTCTTTCTCCGGGGGCAGCCTTGAAAATATAGACGAACAGAGAATAGAAAATGCTCACATAAGCGGAAGCCAAGAGGGCCAAGTTCGCTCTGTAGATTTTGTTCGTCTGCCGCAAGCCCATATAGACAATGGGGATGATGAGAAAGAGAAGGAGGTCTTTGGAATCGATCAAGCTGACTCCTGGATTGACGGAGAAAAAGGATGCCAGGATGGAGAGGGCACAATAAACGATAATTCCCCAAAAAAAGGAAGGGAAGCTGATCCTTATTTGTTTTTTAGTAACGCAAATCGCCAAAACAACAAAAGCATGGACCAAAAAGATCTGGCTCAGGGAGATCGACACCATGGAGAACAACACAAAAAGTGTGATAAAAAGAGGCAGTAATCTCGCCAACTTCTTTGTCATTCAATCACCGGTCTTTTCGAGAGAGAATGATATAACACCCATCCGAAAAACTCAAATTCCAAATCCGTGCTGCCTTGAATCAGAGTGATCAGATGATATAAAGCCGCTCAAGTCAATAATGATATATTTGACCGTCTATTAAAGGAGCAGAATCCAACTTCAGGTTTGCATCATTATGCAATATCTGAAGAAAGATCTGTCTACATGGACACATGACTCTGGATCATGGAATCGGGGTTCGAATCCCTGCTTCCCAGCCAC
>CAZXJE010000347.1:0-3280 GCA_964640835.1 uncultured Eubacteriales bacterium | reverse complement strand
AAAAAGGGGGACAGGCTACTTTTTTAATTACCTCTGGAAAAAGTAGCCTGTCCCCTATTTATTATTTACATATTTTCGAGGGCTTCGATTCGTTTTTCGATGGGAGGATGCGTGCTGAACATAACGTTCATCTTCCCCTTGATGTCCTTCAGGGGATTCACGATGTATAGATGGGCTGTCGCCTTATTGGCCACTTCGAGCGGTTCCCTATCCGCTGACAGCTTTTTCAGCGCAGATGCTAAACCCGGAGGGTAGCGCGTGAGGAGCGCTCCGTTGGCATCCGCTAGATATTCCCGTTTCCGGGAAACGGCAAGTTTCAACAGCTGAGCAAAAATTGGAGCGAGCACGGCCAAAACCAACGCCACCACGATGAGGATGGAGCCCGCATTACCGCCCTGCTTGTTACTGCTTCTCCGTCGTCCTCCACCCCAAAAGAAGCTCCTCAATATCCAATCGCTGAGCAGCACTACCACTCCGACCATAACCACAGAAAGTGTTTGAACCAATACATCATAATTCTTGATGTGAGACATCTCGTGCGCGATTACTCCCTCGAGCTCTGCCCGGTTCAATTTTTCCAGAAGGCCTGTGGTCACAACGATCACTGAATTCTTAGGATTTCGGCCAGTGGCAAATGCGTTAGGGGCAGTATCGTCAATGACATAGCATCGCGGTTTGGGAAGCCCAGCAGCAATGGCCAAACCCTCCGCGACATTGTAGAGATACGGATATTCTTCCCTGGTCACAGGACGGGCACGACTGACGGCCAACACGATCTTATCGCTAGCATAGTAGCTGCCTATCGTCATGATAATGGCGATGATGAACGCCGGGATCACCGCATAAGATCCGAGCTCTGTGACCTGTCCAAAAAACCAGGCGAGGGTAAAAATCAAGGCTAGGAATAACAAAATGAGGAAGAAGGATTTCCTTTTGTTGCTGGAGATCTGTTCGTACATATTAGGCTTTGTTGAAAACTTGGCCGTTGCCTAAAAAGATCAATTGGTGCTAGAACTCCACTTTGACAGGTTCTTTGGCTTCAGGCTCTTCTATCTCGAAGTATTCTTTCTCCGCAAAGTTGAACATGCTGGCGATGATGCTCGCCGGAAACACCTGCTGTTTGGTGTTGAACTTCATGACTGTGTCATTGTAAAACTGGCGTGCATAGGCGATCTTCCCTTCTGTTCCGGCCAGCTCCTCCTGAAGCATCAGGAAGTTCTGATTGGCCTTGAGGTCGGGATAACTCTCCACAACGGCAAATAGCGATTTCAACGCACCTGAGAGCATATTCTCTGCCTCTCCTTGTTCTTTGACCGTTTGGGCGTTGATGGCTTTCGCCCGAGCTTCTGTCACCATCAGGAAGGTTTCCCTCTCGTGCTGGGCGTATCCTTTGACTGTCTCGACCAAATTTGGGATCAGATCGTACCTTCTCCGGAGTTGAACATCCACCTGAGCCCAAGCATTATCCGCCCGATTCCTCAGTGTGATTAAGTTGTTGTAAATACCGATGGCGAAAATGACGACCGCCCCGATTATGATAAGAACCACTAATAAACCACCCATTTTTATTCTCCTCCATTTTTAAAAATTTTATTCATAATAAACAACGTCAGAGCAAAAAAGTCAAACATCTCTTTGAACAAAAAATTCTATGTCCCTGTTACCCTGCACTTTAAATACCATTTTTCCATCGATATTTATTCAATAATTGCTTGATTTTTAGGTTCGGTCCGTTCGGGGAACGGACCCTACATCTACCGGTTTCATCATCCGATCCGCCCGGTGAATGAAGCCAACATCTGCGATTTTTTTGTCAGATTTGTGGAGCTTTTGTACCAAAATATTTCAAAGTTAGGAAGTAGTTGACAGAGTCGATTCATGGTGATATATTCTTTTTCCGTCAAATCAAGGGCGGAAGACAAGTTTTTAATACTAAACACATAAAAGGAGGTCTACTAATGTCTTTAAAAGAAACATTCCAGTCGAAAATCGACCCCATGCGCAACAGAGTCAGATCGATCGTCAAAGAGTACGGTGATCAAAAAATCTCAGACGTCACAGTGGCTCAAGCTTATGGCGGAATGCGCGGCGTGAAATGTATCGTGACCGAAACTTCAGCTCTCGATCCCTTTGAGGGCATCCGTTTCCGCGGTTACAACATTCCACAGCTCAGAGAGAAGCTCCCAAAGGCCCCCGGCGGAGAGGAACCTCTTCCTGAAGGTCTTTTTTATCTGCTTCTTACCGGAGATTTACCAACTGAAGACAATGTCAAAGAGATCACCGAAGAATGGAAAAAACGCGGTGTGCTCCCCGACTATCTCACCAAAATCATGGATGCAATCCCTGATGACACCCATCCCATGACGCAGTTCTCTGCAGCCATCGTTGCTCTTCAAAAAGATTCTGTCTTCTCTCAGCAGTACAGAGAAGGTATCAGCAAGATGGAATATTGGGATCCCATGTACGAAGATGTCATGAATCTTCTCGCCAAGCTCCCCAGAATTGCGGCCTACATCTACCGCAAAAGCTACAGAAATGGAGATCACATTCCCGCTGATCCCAACCTGGATTGGGGCGGCAACATGGCTCATATGCTCGGTGTTACCGATGACCCCTCTTTCACGGAACTCATGCGACTCTATCTCGTACTCCACAGCGACCACGAAGGCGGTAATGTTTCAGCTCATACAACCCACCTCGTCGGCTCTACACTTTCTGACGCCTATTACTCACTCGCTGCCGGAATGAACGGCCTTGCCGGACCATTGCATGGTTTGGCCAACCAGGAAGTTCTTCGTTGGGTAATGAACCTTATGGATGAATTAGGCGGAGTTCCTACAAAAGAACAGCTTACAAAATACTGCTGGGATACATTGAATTCAGGTCAGGTTATCCCCGGATACGGCCATGCTGTCCTCCGTCAGACTGATCCCAGGTACGTGGCACAGAGAGAGTTCTCCTTGAAGCACCTTCCAGATGATGAGATCTTTAAGGTCGTGAGTGCACTCTATGATGTCGTTCCCCCCATCCTCGAAGAACAGGGAAAAGCCAAAAACCCGTGGCCCAATGTGGATGCGCACTCAGGAGTCATCCTTCTCCACTACGGTATGACAGAGTATGATTTCTACACCGTATGTTTTGGTGTTTCTCGAGCGATCGGTGTCCTTTCATCCCTGATCTGGGATAGAATCCTGGGTCTTGCGATCGAAAGACCGAAGACTGTCACCACAGACTGGATCGAAGAACAAGTTAAGAAGTAAAAGTAGAGATAGTACCAGAA
>CAZXJE010000346.1:0-3286 GCA_964640835.1 uncultured Eubacteriales bacterium | reverse complement strand
GCTTCACGCCTCTCTCCGGTCGCCCGGCAAAAGTAGGCAATACTAAGACCCGCATAATCGACAAAGAGCTTCTCGCCGGCCTTGTGGCTCAGACGCATCACAGGATCCAGTTTCTTGGCCCAGCGATTGTAGAGCTCGCAAAACTGGGAATAGCCGTAAGGGTTAGGTTCGCCCGCTGTGTATTCCTCCCATAAAAGCAGACGTGTGACCCCTTTCTGACGCAGCTCCTGATGGATCTCAGGCCAATCGGGAAGTGTCCGCTTCCCTCCAAGATTAATCTCGACCGGATAAAGCTGCTGTTCCAGATCTTCCTCCGAAAGTCCCTCAGGCAAAGGCCAGCTCAAACCCGCTTCTGATGCCCTGCACAGATAGTCCCTTACAGTATCTTTGCTTACAGAACAGGCCCGGGCTATAGCTCGATAAGAAAGCTTTGCCTCATGTCTCAAACGTAGGATCTCTTTGGCTTTAAGCATGGATAACCTCTTTTGTGCCATCTTCTCCTCCTAATTAGGCTAGAAGGAATATGATGGCTTACAACATTAAAGTTATCCAGCGTCTCTTCAGTCACCAGAAATTCCGGAATCCGGGAAAAAGTGGCTACTTTCAACCGGAATCGGTGTCTACTTTGCTCCGGAATCAGTGGCTGCTTTGAATCGGAATCGGTGTCTACTTTGGACCGGAATATGCACCCCAATAATTCGCCCCCAATAATTCCCAATAATTCGTCCCCAATAATTCCAATAATTGTAAACCTTCTTTGTGGCATAACGTCTATATAATTAGTATCAATTATTGAGACATTTAGGGAATAGTTAACTGGGGAATATTGGAGTGTTCTCATGTTTAAAAATTATCTGAAGATCGCATTTAGAAGTATTCAAAAACAAAAATTAAACAGTTTATTAAACATTATTGGATTATCTGTCGGCTTTGCCTGCAGCCTTCTCATCATCTTTCATGTCAAACATGAGATGAGTTATGACAGGCACTTTTCCAAGGCAGACCGGATCTATCGATTGATTGACGCGGGTTCCCCAGCAGCTAAGGGATGGGCGTGTACATCTCCTGTCGTAGGCCTTTTGATCCAGGATGATATTCCGGAGATCGAAAACGTCACACGATTTTTTTACATGAAAAACCTGGTGGTGAGCTATATCCCGCAAAAAGGAGAGGTGAAAAGATTCAATGAGGACGGGGGGTTCTTCACCGACCCAGAAACAATATCCATGTTTAACCTGAATTTTCTCCAGGGCGATCCTGAAAGAGCGCTCGAAGATGTGGATTCGATTATCATCACTACCAGCTTGGCAAAAAAATATTTTGGCCTGCAAAATCCGGTCGGAAAAACTCTACTCAGTGATTGGCCAAAACCTTGGAAAGTGACGGGTGTGATCGAAGATCTGCCATCAAACACACATTTCCGTTTCGATTTTCTGGTCTCCATGTCAACGATGTACAAGTACGTGAATAAGGGTGCAATGACTTCCCGGGGATGGAACGCTTTTTACACGTATGTTGCGGTCGATTCCAATCACACACGCGGTCAAGTGGAAGCTAAAATGCCCGATTTCATTGCTAACTTTGATAGGGGTAGGGGGGAAGGAGAGAGACTACAAAGCAGCCGACAGATAACCCTACAACCCATCACCGATATCCACCTCAACTCTCATATGGAAAAGGAATTCGGGCCCAACAGCAACATGGCCTATGTCTATATTTTTACGGCTATCGCTCTCTTTATCCTCCTGATCGCAGGAGTGAATTTTATCAATATCACAACAGCCTATGCTTTTAAACGCATGAAGGAAGTCGGGATCAGGAAAGTCGTGGGAGCCCACAAGCGTCAGTTGGTGAAGCAGTTTATGGGAGAATCGTTCCTAATGGTGATCGTTTCAGGAATTTTAGCCGTCTTCCTCTTCAGGGTGACTCTCCCGTTATACAATCAGCTCTCCGGAAAAAGCATGCGCTTCTCTCTGATTTTTGTGCCCGAAAATTTTGCACTTCTTCTGGCTATAGTTTTAGTTTTGGGAGTGCTCGCCGGCCTTTATCCATCCCTTTTCTTGGCAGGATTCAAGCCCGTCGATTCAATCAGAGGAATAAAGGACCCCAAATCTTATGCGGCGCGTATTCGTAAAGGATTGGTCGTCTTTCAGTTTGTAATCTCTGTATTCATGATCTTCAGTACGGTCACCATTTATAAACAGATGGAATATTTCCGCAAAAAGGACCTAGGATTCGACAAAAATCAGATGGTCGCCATCAAACTTTATGGGGATCTGAGGAGATCCTTTATCAAGAACGGCAAAACCGTCAAAGCTGAACTGATGCGACATTCTGCAGTCTCAAGAGTTGGTGCTGTCTCCAAGCTTCCTGGCGAACGGTGCGGGTATGAAGAGTTTAGACCCGAGGGCACACCAGATGACCAAGATCTTCCTAATTTGAGATACGTGAGGGTGGATGAGGACTATATCGAAACACTTGGCCTCACGCTTAAAGAGGGCCGGAGCTTTGCGGAGATGTCGCCGGGGAAATATGCTTTTATCATCAATGAGGCAGCGGTGAGAACTCTCAATCTCAAGGATCCTGTTGGGAAAAAAGCTTGGCATTCAGATGAGGGAGGAGTCGAGATTCTAGGAGTTCTCAAGGACTATCACTATGCATCGCTGCATAACAAGATAGACCCTTTAGTTCTCGATTACAGGCCCAACGCGGCAAACTATATGATCGTGAAGATCCAGGGCGGGAATGTCCCAGAGGCGTTAGAACACATTAAGGTGAAGCTCGATGAGATCGCTCCGGGACATCCGCTGATATTCACTTTCGTGGATGAATTTCTGAACACGTTGTACAGGTCCGAAGAAGTCGTCAGCAACATCTTTAAGTATTTTTCGTTGCTTACGATTTTGATCGCTTGTATGGGTCTATTTGGATTGTCTATCTATTCGGCAGAACTCCGAATCAAGGAGATTGGCGTGCGCAAAGTGCTGGGTGCATCCATCCCAAACATTGTTTTGCTGCTGTCAAAAGAATTTACGAAGTGGGTGTTGGTGGCCTGTGTTTTCGCTCTGCCGCTCGCGTATTATGCTATGAACCAATGGCTTGAAAATTTTGCCTACCGGAAGAGTATCGGTGTTGAGATTTTTGTCCTTTCTGCTCTGATTGCAACTCTGATCGCTGTCATCACAGTCAGCTATCAGTCTGTAAAAGCGGCAGTTGCCAACCCTGTAGACTCTCTACGGTATGAGTAAGAAAGACCTGTGGAATTTATGGAATTTATGGGGACGGG
>CAZXJE010000345.1:0-3290 GCA_964640835.1 uncultured Eubacteriales bacterium | reverse complement strand
ACAAATGATAACCTCAGGTACCAATTATTGTGATGAGCCATTTATGAATAATTCAGATTAAGAGTTAGGGAGGTTAGGGTGAGAGTTAGAAAAATTTTAAATGTTCACTTGTTTTTCTGCATGTTCTTGGTATGCGCTTTGCTATGTGTGATCCACGCTAGTGCGCAGAAGATCCCAGAGAATATTCTCAGCAAGGTCCATTATCGAGAGCTCGGGCCTACTCGGCAAGGGGGAAGAGTTGTGGCATTTGCTGTGTCCCAGCAGGATCCTTTTGTCTATTTTGTGGGCGCAGGGCCGGGGGGTCTGTGGAAAACAGTGAATAACGGCACGACGTTCGAGTCTGTTTTCGACAACGAAAACACATCAACCATCGGTGACGTCGCTGTCGCCCCATCCAATCATAATATCGTATGGGTGGGGACAGGAGAAGCAAACCTCAGAAACAGTACCTATTACGGAGACGGTGTGTACAAATCTACAGACGGGGGAAAAACATGGAAGCTTATGGGACTCAAGGAGTCCCATCACATCGGCAAAGTTATTATCCACCCAACAGATTCGGATATCGTGTATGTGGCCGCACAGGGACATTACTATACAGATAATACCGACAGAGGAGTGTATAAAACCACAGACGGCGGCAAAACCTGGACCAAGTCCCTGGAAGTTGTGGTGGATGGCATAAATGTCGGCGCGACAGATATGGTAATGGATCCGCATGATCCTGATACGCTTTACGCCTCGACTTATCAGAGGATCCGGAAGCCCTGGGGGTTTTCAGGATCAGGCCCAGGAAGCGGAATCCATAAAACAACAGACGGAGGACAAACGTGGCAAAAGCTGACCAACGGTCTGCCCAAGGGATTGCTCGGCAAGATCGGACTTGCTATCTATCCAGAAAATCCGGACATACTCTACACGATCATCGAAGATGAGAATTCACTGGAAATGTCCTACGAAGAACGCTGGAAAGAGATTCAGAGTGGGAAAGAACCAAGCAAACCCATCGTGGGAAATATCGTTTATCGTACGGATAACGCCGGAGTATCCTGGAGACAGGTGAGTGTGGGAAACGTGGGTGAGCGCATGAACTACTACGCACGGATTTTTGTCGACCCGAACGATGACAATTCGGTCTATGTCATGGGGGCACAAGTCGACAAATCGACCGATGGGGGAAAAACCTGGTCGAGGGCATTCGAATATGCGGGGGATAACCATGTCCTTTGGATCGATCCCGAAGACAGCAAACACATGCTCCTCGGTTATGATTACGGATTTGCCATCAGTTATGACTCGGGAAAAAACTGGCTTCATATCGACAATGTCTCCATGGCCCAACTGTACGCCATCGGTGTGGATATGGACTATCCCTACAATGTGTATGGAGGAATGCAGGATTTTGGGTCCTGGAAGGGACCGAGCACTAAAAAAGGACGATTTCCCATCCGGTTCGAGGATTGGGAGCATGTTCAAGGCGGGGATGGATTCTATAACCAGGTGGACCCCACAAACAGCCGTTGGTTGTACACCGAATCCCAATTCGGAGGTCTTTCCCGAAACGACCAGAAAACAGGACAGAGAAAGAGTATCCGCTATCGGGGAAACCGCGATATCCGTTTCAACTGGAATGCTCCGGTTCTCATTTCGCCCCATAATCCAAATGTCATCTATCATGGTGCAAATATGCTGCTAAAGTCGCCTTTCCGTGGGGAGACGTGGGAAGAGGTGAGTCCGGACCTCACAAAAAATGACGTTTCCAAATTTGAGGGAAGGGAAGTCCGGTTTTATGGGACGATAACATGCATCGATGAATCTTCCATCGAGCAGGGTGTGATATGGGTCGGTACGGATGATGGAAACGTCCAGTTCACAAGAGACGGAGGCAAAACATGGACTCTCCTCAACGACAACATCCCCAACAACCCCGAATATTGGGTGACACGTGTAATCGCCTCCCATCATGACGCAGGAACAGCCTATTTAACATTCACAGGCCGCCACAGAACGGACTTCCGTCCCTATGTATACCAGACTAGTGACTTCGGAAAGACCTGGGTATCTATCGCGAATAATCTGCCCGATGGGGGAATAAACGTGATCAAGGAGGACCGAAAAAATCCAAATCTTCTCTTTGTGGGGACGGACAGGACCGTTTATGTGACTATGGATAGGGGGAAAACGTGGAATGAGATGAAGAACAACCTCCCCACGATCCCGGTGAATGATCTGGTCATTCATCCCCGGGAGAACGATCTGGTTGTCGGAACTTTCGGCAGAGGATTTTATATCGCCGACATATCTGTCTTTCAGGAGTTTTCGCAGGATGTTTTGGCTAAAGATGCCCATCTGTTTAAGATCGAACCCAAAATCCAGTGGGTGATGCCCAGCCAGAAAACTGTGAGTGCACAGAATTTTGAGGGAGAAAACGAGCCCTATGGTGTGATTATCAATTATTACCTCAAAGAGAGACAGTCAGAAGGGGTGAAAATTTCCGTTTACGACGGTTCTATATTGATCAACGAATTGGTCGGTCCGGGGGATGCGGGATTAAACTCCGTCGAATGGGGGATGACAAAACGAGGGAGGAAACGGACGCCTGAGGAAATTGCACGTTGGGATGAGCAGGTGGCCAAAGGGGAGAAAGAGCCTTTTTATGACTACTACGATACAAACGAGCACTATGGAGAAGAAGATGAAGAGGTGGGACGAACAGGTCTGTCTTTGAGGACACGTGTAGCCTGGGAACCGGGCATGCGAGGCCGCGAGTATGTTTTAAAACGTGTCCAGCCGGGTGAATACACGATCGAACTTAACGTTGGGGATAAGGTTTTAAAGAGAAAATCTGTCATTCTCCAAGATTTTTGGTACGACAAACAATATATCCCTTAGACATTAGAATGCTGAAAAAGTATCGTGGAGTAGCTTTATACCATAGACATGATCCCCCATCTCACTCATCCGGTGGGAAATGACTGGCCGCACAAACGAGATGGAGTGGTTGACGAAGTAGCCTTATCTTTTAACGCGACAAAGAGTCTATACACAGACGGAATCCCATGTGGTCGTCGCTGCTATTCTGTTCGTCTCTGGTGAATTCGCCCTTAAATTTTTCATCATCCGAATATCTCCAGTTTTTTTAAAAACAAAAGTATATCAAACCTTGATATAAAGCACGAAATAAAGTTAATATGTTTCCAATATTATTTTGGCTTGAGTTATTCACGAGTTGAGGTTGCTGCAAAGGCGAGGCAGTGGCCCACGAAGCTGTAGTGAACTACCGCGAGTGG
>CAZXJE010000344.1:0-3312 GCA_964640835.1 uncultured Eubacteriales bacterium | reverse complement strand
GCGCCCAAAGGGCAAAAAATGTCGATTATTAACAAAAGCTCCCTGAGACCAGGAATAACCATAACAAGATTCAGAGAAAATAATGTCATACAATGAACTAGAATGAGTTATTATGTGTATCGACATTTTTTATGAATAATTCAGGAGAATAAAGAATTGTAACAAAGCAGACGATATTATACAATTTCCGGAGCATAACACATCAAAGGTTTAAAATGGAAAATAAAAAGGCAGATGTCCTGGTTATATCACCCCATCCTGACGATGCTGAATTCGGTGCAGCGGGTTCGGTTGCTGGATTTGTCCAGGAGGGCAAATCCGTCGTTTATGTAATCTGTTCCAACGGAGATAAAGGAACGGATGACCTAAACGTCAAACCCGAAGAACTCGCTAAAATAAGAGAACAAGAACAACTGGCAGCCGCTGACATTTTAGGTGTTCGTGAGGTCATCTTCCTTAGATATCCGGATCAAGGTCTCGAAGACACTCCAGAATTCCGGAAAGAGATCGTCCGGCAGATCAGGATATTCAAGCCAGATCTCATCATCACTGCCGATCCTTACCGCCGATACTTCTGGCATAGGGACCACAGGATCGTCGGACGAGTCGTCCTGGATGCCATTTTCCCCTATGCGAGAGACGTATGGGCCTATCCTGACCTAATCGAAGAGGGGCTCATGCCACACAGGGTCAATGAAGTCTGGTGCTGGGCATCCGAGGACAAAGACATCAACCTCCGCAGAGACATCACCAAAGCCTATGACATCAAAGTTGAGGCACTAAAGTGCCACAAAAGCCAGGTCAAGGAGCCATTTTCGAAAGAGATAGAAAAGTGGCTGTGTACTCGAGCCAAGGAGTTGGCGGAAGGCGAAAAGTTCAAGCTGGCTGAAGGCTTCCACCGGGTCGAAGTATGGTGGTAGCGAGCTTTCGCCGCATGAGAAGGCAGGCCAAAGCTCTGTAAGTCTCCTCTGCAGTCCTCTCCCAAGAGAATGTATCGATGATATCGCTGCGGATGGTTTCTTTGGGCCAGAGCTTTCCCGCATTTGAGTAGAAGTATTCGATACAATCCGATAGAGAATCTGGAGAATTGGGCAGAAAACAGAATCCATTTCTCCCTTCCTTCACGATGGTCCTCATCTTTCCTATCTGTGAGACGAGCACAGGCGTTCCGCAGGCCAGGGCTTCCAAAACCACGAGCCCGAAGGATTCATACAGGGAAGGAACGATCAAAGCATCAGCTGTTGAATAGTACTTCTTTAATTCCGACTGGTTCTTGGAGCCCAAAAAAACGACCTTCCCCTCAAGCCCTTTCTCTCTGACAGCACGTTGGATCCGGATTATCTCCGAATTTTTCGCAAAATCTCTCGTTTTTTCTCCGCCCCCGATGACCGCTAACTTCAACCGGCCAAAAAGAGGTGTCTGTTTTTTTTGCAAAATGTCAAAGGCATCGATCACAGACATAAGGCCTTTAACGGGCTCTATGCGGCCGACATACAGGAGAATACGATCTTTCTCTCCATACCCAGTTTCGGCAAAAACACTGTCGTCCACGACGGGATGGAAGAGTTCTTGATTGATCCCTGGATAGATCACGTCGATATTATCCGGATAAACTCCGGTTTCTTTGATCAAACTGTGTTTTTCCTCTGTTGATGTGGATATGATCTTGTTCACATTAAACACAAGTTCTTGTTCTGTATGGATGCGACTTGTGTGCTTCAAACCACCAACCGCTTTATTCTTCAGGAATGCCAACGTGTGGAAAGTATGAACAAGAGGAAGATCAAACCGGTGCTTCATCCATACTCCCACCATACCTGAAAGCCAATAATGGGAATAAATCAGGTCATAAGGTTTATCTTCCTCGCATATAAACCGCTCAAGATTATAGGCAAACTCGGGCAAATGGCCACAGAGTTTCCTGCGATCGAACGTTTGCTCCGGACCCCCCTTCAAGTGGATGATACGGAGCGAAGGGTCATGTTTTCTTATTCCCCGGATTCCCGGATTCTGGACTCGCGTGACGATATCGACCTCAGTGTCGGGAAAATCTGCCAGTCTGGAGCACAGCTCTTTGAGATAGACATTCATACCCCCGACACCGTCCCCACCGATCAGCGAATAGGGACAGCAGTGGAAGCTCAAAATACAGATTTTCACTCGACCGATTCTCCTCGTTTTAGAATTAAGCTATATATTCTACACTCTTTGGCGCCAAAATCATATTTGTATTTTTCTCTTCCCCTCAAAAAATCGATGCTGCTTTTTCCCCTGGAAATAGCCTCGACGATTGAGGCATGGAAGAGATAAAAACCAGGACTGAACGGTGCGTATTCCAGGTCGTAAGCCACATTGTAGAACAGAACCTCATTGCCATAGAGAAAATTGAGAAGAGCTGAGATAAGGGCGTCCTCAAAGAAAAGCACATTCATTTCCACCCATCCCTTTTTCGAGAATCGATGGACAACATTTTTAAAGAAGTTAGGCATCCCCTCTGTCGTCCAAAATGCTTGCTTTTCAGGACTGCTTTTCTTGTGGAGAGATATAAAACTTTCGATGGCGCGCAAAAGGTGGCGTGTTTCGGTGATCTTTTTTATCTTGATTCCTTTCAGTCTCTCTATCCGCTTCAGTTTACGCCTAAGCTCGTGCCGATTTTTTCGTTTGAGACCTTTAATGTAGTCCTCATAGGTTGAAGGAATGGAAAGGACTGGAGTCACCTCGGTCTCTCTCAAGCTGTGAGAAAAGCCATAATCGGAGGCTATTTCTGGAATAAGAACACAAGTGGGGGAAGACGATCGAATGTTGATGAATTCCAAGTGTGTTAAATCGAGGTAGTTCTCACTAAAATAACGAAGAAGGCTTTTGTAAATTTCTTCTTTTTTGTCCTGCAGAAATAAAAAATCACAGTAATCCGTTACCTCATGACTGGCCATGAAGCGAAGACTCCGGCCACCTGTCATCAAGGGAGCTATGCCAATAATCTGATCCTGGTCATCCTTAAAAAGAAGGACCTCAAGACTATTTCTCCCGGATAAAGACTCCCACCAGGAGCTGAACCATTCATGGGTGAAAAACACACAATCTAAACCTGAGGCGTAAAGAAAAGAGTTCCATTCCTTTGCGAGGTCCATGAAACGATCAAATTCAGTAATCCGGTCGACTTTCATGAATTTCCTATTTTAGCGCGTATCCCATCAACAGTAAACAGAATTACGATGTAATGCTTGCTTGCGATGTATGGTCCGCTCCCCCAGCCGGCCGAAAATTGGGGACTGGCTCGTTTTTTCGACAGGAAAAAGGTGCCTGTACCCA
>CAZXJE010000343.1:0-3323 GCA_964640835.1 uncultured Eubacteriales bacterium | reverse complement strand
GACTACAGCTACATCCTTTGCGCCTTGCTTCTACGGCAACCTCGACTCGTGAATAATCCAGGTTAATTATTTTCAATGATTTCGACGTCTGATGGAACCCTCAGTTCAAAGGTTTTATTTGGGAGATTGATATTCGTTTTGATCCTGCTGAAACGGAACTCGGTTTTATTGCCCGCCCAGTCGAAAGAGATCAGTTTTTGAATGAACCATGTCTTTTCATCAATTTCCAGAAGAAGAAAAGTATCCGCGCCTTCTTCATCCTTTGGTGTGAGCTTGAGCTGGATGGTGTTGGCGTTCTCTGTGGGGAAAGGATTAAGCTCTACAGAATAGTTGTCCAGTAGTGCGACCTGGCCGGAAAGTAAAAAGAGCACTTCAGTGTTCTGTTCTCCTCGAGAAAGGTCATATTTTATGAGCTGTTTTTCTTCTTTGTTGTAATCCCAAAAAAAATCATCCTTGATGAGAAATACTTTTTCTTCCGGGTCCTGGTATTCCCACCTCATCAAATTGGGCTTTTTAAAGTACAGTTTTCCTTTTTCATGAAGAGGTGTTGAGACTGTGGCGGAATAGTAGAGCTGCTCAAAGTTTGCCTGGAGGGATTGGTAGGATTTGAGCGTATTTTCAATGCGCAGAGCGACTTCCTGCGCTGTTTGCGCGAAGCTCAAGGCAACGAGTGTTAAGAAGCAGAAGAGTTTCTTCATTTTTTGGGATTATAGCATAGAATCATCCCCAACAAAATTATTAAAGTACTTGGGGTTTGCTATTCGAAACGCGTTTTTGTTATAAGGACACTGTGAATACCGAACTGTTTATCTATCTGCTTCTCTATTTTGTCCTGCTACTCCTCGTCGGCTTCTTTTTTTCCAAGAAGATAAAGACCATTGAGGATTTTTTCCTTGCATCCCGCAATCTCCCCGCACTCCTCATCCTTCTCACGCTTGCTGGTTCATGGCTGGGCGCAACCTCAATCTTGGTGTCAGTGGATGAGGCTTTTGACAAAGGGATCAGTTCATTCTGGGTGATAGGAATCCCTTCCATCGTGACTGTTCTTGTTTTCGCTCTGTTTCTCGTACGGCCGATACGGCGATTACGGTTTGTAACTCTGCCGGATCTGATGGAGGAGCGGTATGGCCGAACGGTTCGTCACCTGGCAGCTGTACTGATCGTATGGTACATGGTTCTTCTGGCTGCATCACAAATGGTGGCCATGGGAAATTTTCTTAAATCCTTCCTTGGCACATCCTATTTTATGGCTCTGGTTTTGGGAACTGCAGTTGTTCTCCTTTATTCCGTCTTTGGGGGGTTGTTTTCTGTAGTGATTACAGATGGATTCCAGTTTTTCCTTTTGGTGAGCGGTATTTTAGGTCTGCTCTTCTCCTTGTTAGGGATGTCCTCATGGGATAAGGTCTCTCTGGCCGTTCGGGCTATAGATGGCAGTGATCATTTCAATTTTTTCTTGGGTTTCGAGAGGAATATCTGGATCGCCCTGTCATTCACTCTCGCCTGGATCATTTCTCCCATCGTCTGGCAGCGCATACAGGCGGCTCGCACGGAACGTGATGCCAGGTTAGGATTGTTAGGAGCTGGAGGGATTTTTTTTGTGTTTTTTTGCTGTGTTGTATTGATTGGAATTTTAGCTCTTTCGTTATCCATGCCCTGGGATCGCACAGACAGCATTCTTTCAATGCTGATCCATTCACATGCTGGAAAGTTTTTAGGCGGGGTTCTGTTTCTTGCCATAATAGCGGCGATCATGTCTACAATGGATACAGCGATAAACACGGGAGCTTTGTCAATGACAAGGGATATCTATCAGCAGTTTATTCCTTTCTCCCGTCAAAAAAATCCTGTGCTCATGAGCCGTGTGGCAACATTTGTTGTGGGAGTCCTCGCCTTTTTTATCGCCACAAGGCTTCAAAGTATTCTGAAGACTCTCGGTCTGGCATCAGAAGTCATGGCAGAGGGGATGTTTGTTCCTGGTATTGCCATGATTTTTTTAAGGAAAAAGTATCCCACAGCTGGAATATTGAGTCTTGTCCTGGGGAGTGGATATGCCATAGTGGGTTTCTTGAATGGGGTTGGTCTTGTTCATCTCAGTTGGCCCGCATGGCCATTTTCAGTACCCTACGGAGTTGCCCTCTCGCTCATGGGATTTGTCATGGGCTTTTTAATTGACAGGTTTAAAAGGTAAATATCAAATTCAGCAAAGTAATATTCTTTAGCCGCTGTGCAAATAGATATTTACTGTAGGGCGTGATTTGTATATTATCATATCTGGGCCAAACAGCCTGAATTATTCACGAGTCGAGGCCAACCCGCCCCAACCTGACACCAAGGTGGAGGCAGTGGCTCATGAAGCTGTAGTAAACTACTGCGAGCCGCCCCAACCTAACCCGGGCTACAACGAAGGCTTTGCAGTGAGGTTGGCGGGTTAGGTTGGGTCGGCGCCCGAAGGGTGAAAGATGCTGCCAATAAGATATTAGATGATTTTAGACTATAAATCTGGCAGCAGCTTTAATGAGTAATTCAGAATTGTGAAAACGATGTCAGTATTCAGAGAATTAAAGTTGAGATTTATTGGCTTTTTGGGAAAGTTGATTTTGGGTGTATGGACAAAGTCGGCTCGTTTGACAGTTATCGGGGAGGATCGCTATCAGGAGTTGAGGAACCAAAAAAAGCCCGTCGTTCTGCTCATTTGGCATGGACGGTTACTCGTAGTTCCTTTCCTCTTCAAGAAGCGCGGGATATTGGCTCTGATAAGCCCGAGCGAAGACGGGGAGATCCTCGCGCGTATCGTATCAGGATGGTGTAAAGTGCTCAGAGGATCGAGTTCTCACTCCATCGTTAAGGCATGGGGAGTGATGAGAAAAGATCTGGATAAGGGGGGCGAAGTGGTTATCGTGCCCGATGGTCCCAAGGGTCCGAACCGCAAGATGAAGCTCGGAGCCCTCAAGCTTTCACAGCAGTCAGGTGCATATCTCGTGCCTTTCACTTTTGCCGCATCGCGAAAGAAAACGCTCAACAGCTGGGACAGTTTCTTGATTTTCTATCCATTCACAAGAGTTGTCGCCCTTTTTGGTGATCCCATCGTTGTGGACCCAAAACTGCGTGGGGATGACCTGGAAATAGAACGGCAACGCATCGAACAAATTCTTTTGCAGCTTGATGACAAAGCAACCACTTTCCTGAATTATTCATAAAAGAAGCTGCCAAACTTTCATTTAAAAAACATTCAATATCAAAAAACATTCCATTTCTTATTGTCAGCTTCTTTTACCCTTCGGGCAAACCGATCTCACTACAAAGCCTTCGTTGTAGCCCGGGTT
>CAZXJE010000342.1:0-3333 GCA_964640835.1 uncultured Eubacteriales bacterium | reverse complement strand
TAGTGGTACGCCCGGACAGATTCGAACTGCCGACCTACTGATTCGTAGTCAGACGGTCTATATAAATATTTAAAAATAGAGATTATTAAAAAACCGTGCTGACAAATAACGGAATTCTTAAGAATTTTCCAGGAAGCTCTTTGCTGAAGATTACGAAAAATATAATACCATTGAGTTAGCATTTGACCGAGTTTTCCTCATTATGATAGAAATGATAGTTCAGGAAACAGTGTGAACGGAGGTTCTCCCATGAATTCATCTTCTGTGCAACGGTATCTTCTGGTGGTTTTGGTATTTATTCTTCTCTTAAGTCCATACGTATTGGCTCAGGAAAAAGAAGAGATCACGGTTAAGTGGATCTACAGCAATAAAAGCGTCGAGATCTCCTCTCTCCCATCATTCACTTGGCTGAATGATGGCACGGCTCTTCTCTACGACAGCCGAAAACCACCCAAAGAGCGGACATTCGAGTTTCTGGATCCGGTCAGTGGAAATCGGATCCCTGCACTGGATAAGGAAAAAGCACTGTCTAGTTTTAAGGAACTCTCAGAGAAGACATTCCCTCAAAGGCTTCTCTTCCGTCCCCTTGCTGTCGATGCCAATGGCAAACGAACCGCCTATCTGTACCGGGGAGATGTCTTTGTGCTCGAGCTCTCCTCCTCACAATTCCTCCAAGTTACAGAGTCAGAAGAATCCGAAAAATCCCTCAACTTCTCGCCAGATGGGAAAAAACTGGCTTATGTCCGGAACAACGATCTTTTTGTCTATGACATCGAAGCCCGCCAAGAAAAACAGGTCACACACGACGGCTCTGAGACAACGCTCAATGGAACACTCTCCTGGGTGTATTGGGAAGAGATCTTTGGCCGGCGTGATATCGGGTACTGGTGGTCTCCGGATTCGAAATCCCTTGCTTTCCTCCAGACCGATGAATCACCTGTGGGGATCGCTCATTTTCTGGACCACAGGCCGAATTACGCAAAACTCATCAAGCAGAGGCACCCCAAAACCGGGACGGAAAATCCTGTTGTAAGAGTCGGCATAATTGAGGTTAGTAATGGCAAGATCACTTGGGTGGATTTAGATTCGGATTCCTATGAATATATAATCCGAGCAAAATGGCTTCCCGACAGCACAATACTCAGTGTGCAGACTATGAACAGAAACCAGGACAATCTCGATCTGTACATTACAGACCGCTCCACCGGAGAGGCTACACTCATTCTCACAGAAACGAACGAGGGCTGGATCAACATCCACGATGACCTTCACTTTCTCGAGGATGGAAAACACTTCATCTGGGCATCCGAACGTGATGGATACAACCATCTCTATCTCTACACAATGGACGGCAAGCTTATCAATCAGGTGACCAAGGGCGAGTGGGCGATCGCATCCTCAGGAGGAGGTGTCTATTGGGTCCGGCAGGCTATTGCAGCCATCGACGAGGCCAATGGCTGGGTCTATTTCACCGCCCTTAAAGAATCCTCCCTAGAGAGGCACCTTTACCGGGTTCGACTGGATGGGACAGGTCTAGAGCGATTATCCAAGGAAGCGGGAACACATGGAATCTCATTCAGCAAAGATGCAAAATTCTACACTGACAGATACTCCAACATATCCACACCCCCGGCTCTCACACTCCATAAGAAAAACGGCACACGAGTTTCCACGATTGCGAAATCCAGGTCGAAAATCCCTGAAAAGTTCGGCATGCAGCATCCCGAACTCTTCACCATACCAGCTGAGGACGGTTTTCCCCTCCCTGCACAAATATACAAGCCCAAGGATTTTGATCCGTATAAGAAATACCCTCTTATACTCAAGGTTTATGGCGGTCCTTCCGCTCCGGAGGTGTCGAATTCATGGCATTCTGGCTACTTCGAACAAATACTATTGAGAAAGGGGTATCTTGTCGCCTCGGTGGACAACCGTAGCGCAACGGGCATCAGCAAAATACTCGAAAACACGATCCTCAAAAATACCATGGGTGATGGCGAATTGGGAGACCTTATCTCCGCGGTCAAATGGCTCAAAGCCCAACCCTATATCGACCCGGAACGGGTAGGCATCTGGGGATGGAGTGGGGGTGGGACATTCACTCTGCTTGCCATGACCCGATCCGATGAGTTCAAGGCCGGGATCGCCGTGGCTGCGGTCACGGCATGGAGGTACTACGATTCCATCTGGGCCGAAGCTCTGATGAAACTCCCCGATGAGAATCCTGAGGGTTATGAAAAAAACGATCTGAACAGATATGCCAAGGACCTCCACGGGCGACTTCTCATCGTCCACGGCACGTATGACGACAATGTCCACATCCAAAACATCTGGAATTTTGTGGATGAATTGATTAAAGCCAACAAAATGTTCGACCTGATGATCTATCCCATGAGGAAACACGGAATAGCCGACCGCGCGGCTCGAGTGCATCTTTACACCAAGATGCTTGAATTCTGGGAAAAAAATCTCTAACCTGAATAATCCAGGCTAAAACACAGCTAAAGTTTCCAGCCCCCGGCAACGATCAAATTCGTCCCGGTGACGTAACCTGCATCTTCGGAGACTAAAAACAGGACAGCACTGGAGACATCGTTATATTTTCCAAATCTTCCAGCAGGGACATAGTCATCCTTGGGAAGCACGCCTCTCTCCATAAGCCCTGGGGAAACCATGTTCACCGTGATCCCCACAGGCGCTTCGGTTCGGGCGATCGTCCTTGTCAGAAGCAACAGCCCTGTCTTCGCTATCGCATAAGGAGTTATGGTCGTAAAGGCTGTCAGTTGCTCGATACGGCTGTAACCAAGATTCACGATCCGTCCCCACTTCCTTCTCCTCATTTCCGGAAGGGCTGCTTTCATGCAAAAAAGCGCACTCAAGAGGTTGTTGCGATAGACGCTTTCCCACTCTTTGGTCGTCACTTTTTTCCAGGGTTTGACCAGCATGGGGCCGAAATTATTGATCAGGATATCCAGACGCCCGAATCTATCCTGAACTCTTTGGATCAGGAGATTTGCACTCTTTTCACTGGATAGGTCCGCACGAAAGGCAACAGATCGTTTTCCCTTTTGTCTGATACTCTCGACAACACCTAATGCAACCTCCCTTTGACTGAAGTATTGAACAGCAACGCTGCCCACTTTCTCAGCCAGTCTGAGGGCGATATCTCCACCGATCCCCCGGCTGCTTCCTGTGACCAATGCGATCTTATCTTCCATTCGATGTGTTCCCCAATCATACACTTAGGTTTTAATCGAAGTCAATTTCATCTGCCATTTATCAACACTACCTCTAAAAAAGGGCAGGGGAAGATGGATTGAGCGACATAAGGGA
>CAZXJE010000341.1:0-3341 GCA_964640835.1 uncultured Eubacteriales bacterium | reverse complement strand
CCTGGGTCAGTGAAAAGAGTTGTTTTCGATGGGCTTCGCTCAGTACTTTCCGATCGGCAATACACTGTTGCTCGTAGTTATCCTGGGCCTGGCCCAAAGCGCGTAACTTCTCATTGTATTCTGCCTCTAAAGAATCGGCAACAAGCCTGTTTTGAGGATCCACATGCATGTACCGGCGCCTTGCAGAGTCGGCTTCGTAGCGGGCGCGTTCGACCTGTTGGTGCCGTAAGCGGTCAGCTTCCTCCAGTTGAGCCTGGATCTCCCGTTGGACAGCGAGAGAAACTTCAATGGCCATAGGGGTCATGGCTTCCACCAGCAATTTCCCCACAGCCGCTTCGATACCTGCCCCAGAGATGATTTGACAAACCGGTGCACCGTGCTCCATATAGTTCCGGTTACACAAGTAATCCGGTACGAGCTGTTTACCACGTCGATGATAACGCACAGTCATCCTATTTCCGCAAATGCCACAAACAACCCGTCCCTGCAATAGGGCTGGCCCTTGCCGGACAGGACCATGGCGACGATCGATGCCGTAAGCCAGGGCGTTTTGGCGCAACCTCTGATCGATTTCCTCGTACTGCTGCCAGGAAATGTAGCCTGGATGGGCATCCGGGATGAGAACCTGCCATCGATCTCTTGGCAAAAGCTCCCACTTCTTCCTTCCATCCGCGGCTTTTTTCCATCGGCCGCGACCCCAGGCGTAGGCCCCTGCATAACGGGGATTATGTAAGACCAGAAGCACGTTTCTTACCCCTATTGGCCCCCAGATCACCTTTCCCTTGTCTGGCCCGAACAACATCCGCCTGGGAAAGAGAAGCCCATGATCACGAAAATGTTTTGCCGTCCGATGTGCCGTTCCACTTCGAAAGAAAGTCTCGAACAATAGATGAAGGCTTTCCCGGACTTGTTTATCAGGATCCAGGATTACCTGATCCTGGTCGTTGTAGACCAAGCCCACCGGCAAATGACAACGAAGCTCACCCCGGCGAGCCTTGTTTAGAAGCCCACCACGCAACCGCGCCGTAAGCATATGGATTTCTGCCTCCGACATGGTGCCCTTTAGACCGAGCAAAAGCCTATCGTTAAACTCTGTGGGGTCGTATATCCCATCCTCATCAAGAATAAGCGTATTGCTCAGAGCACAGATCTCAATGAGCCGGTGCCAGTCGGTCGAGTTGCGTGCAAGTCGGGAGACCTCCAATCCCATAACAATGCCCGCTCGTCCCAGACCAACCTCGGCCACCAGCTTTTGAAACCCTTGACGGTCTACTGCCGAACTACCGGATTGACCAAGATCAGTATCGATCACTTCAATACGTTCCTGTGGCCAACCAAGGGCAACAGCTCGCTGTCGAAGCCCATACTGCCGCTTAGTGCTTTCGGTGTTCTCAAAAACTTGCCGGACCGTGGACTGCCGCACATACAAGTAGGCTGTCCGTTTAAGATGTTTGGCGTTAATCTTTGAGGCCATCTCCATGATTATACAACCTCCTTTTGGCTGCGGTTGAGCACAATAGCGGCCAGCATTCTGGTCAGCTCTGCTTGCACAGAGGAGACAATCCATGAGGTCTTTTGGGAGACAGCATTGCCAGGATCTTGCTCTACCTGAGCATACTCCACAGTGGCCTCTATCCATGCTCGCATCCCTTGGCGTAATATCACTCCCAAGCCGTATGCCTGTCCCTGCACATCGGAAGCCTCAAGCACATAGCTGCGCAGCTGTTCATAGAGCTTGCATAACGGGTCGGTTGCACCCGAACAAGAATGCTCCTGCGGACATGTCTGCTTCAAAGCCGTTTTTTTTTCTTGCGCTTCAGAGCCCGTTGAATACTTCGTGTGTGTACAATCAACCCGAACTGCCTTTTGATTCGGTTGACTAGTTGATTTAAAGTTACTGATCCATCCTCTCTCTTTTGCTCTTGGATGAATTTGACCACTTCCTCGCTCAGTTTGTGTGCTCGCTGGGGACCGGGCTTGGTTCGAACCAGCCCCAGGAGGCCAGTTCGATCGAAAGCAGTCAGAGCCTTGTAAACTGATGGCCGTGAGAAGCCAAACTGGAAAGCTACCTGGCGGATGGGCTGTCGATCGACCCGTACCCGCCGAAGCATCTCGTACTTGACCTGAAGAAGGTCCTGGGGATCGAAGAAATCGTTTTTTTGGAATAGCTCGCTGGTGACCTTCTCGGGCCGGGGATTTAAACATCTTTGTTTTTGAAGTGCCTTTGATTTTGTATCGTCCACATTTTTCTCCTGCAAGATATAATGTTAATACCATTATGCCATATGTATATCGCTTGTCAACCCTTTTATTTCCATATATTACAAAATACCCTGTTGTTATTAGGTGTCGATGCCTGATGCAGAATCCCACAAGGCAGCATATGACATATATAAGTTTACATATCATGGCACAATTACGTTTACATATCATGAGCCCCTCCTGAGCAATTTCCTGGAATTCTGCTCTTGGTCTGAACCGCCTATTTTGTCAATCAACCTAGCCAGATGAAAAAGATCCTCTGGCCGAAATTTTGCCCTACCATTGGATAAGATTATAAATGGATCAGGTGAGCAGAGGCTTGTCCAGTCAACTGGAACTGACCTCAGCCGACTTTCATCATCATGAAAGTAAACCCATTCCTGGCCCCAACTCCAATGATTCGATACCAGCTCAAAGTATTGGCCGGACATTGGATGAAAGGGATGAGTGATTTGGAAGGTTCTCGCCACACCTGCTGTATCAGGTGCAGTTCGTCTATGACTCTTAGACCTTGCGGATCATCTCAGCCCAGCCTCTGGAAGGGACATGATATTCCCCTTCAATGATCGGAGGATAGAAGGACAAGGCTCCAGCTTTGCGTATCTTGCCTCTGTGAGCATTGGAGTAAAGGCCGTAGTAGCGGATCATGTATTTGCCGACTCGCTCTGCCTCTCTCTTGGATGTAGCCCTGACCTTGCTGTGGACTGAGAATCCTGTGTGGCGCCAGCTGAGGATCTTCTCGACCAGGGGAAGGCCGATGAGCTTTTTCAGTGAATGTGGGGATGGAAGTTGATGCGATCTCCGAAGGTCTGGATCACGGCCACCACTCCCGGCATAAGATAGAGGTCTGTAACTGAATGCAGGAATTTCACACAGGAAGTGGCCATGCAACCCTGATGTTCCTGGAATGCATACATCAGCAATTTTTTTGAAGAGTGTAAACAAAGGGTGACAAAATATGGGACGGGAACCACTATAGTTGCCAACTCATTGAGAATGGGGCGGACCTCCTTAAGACAAAAATCTGACTTTATATGGTTCTAACGGCATGCGAAATGCCGCAGTGCCGATTGGAGGCT
>CAZXJE010000340.1:0-3349 GCA_964640835.1 uncultured Eubacteriales bacterium | reverse complement strand
TCCAGCAAAAAGGGGACAGGCTGCTTTTTTAATTACCCCTATAAAAAGTAGCCTGTCCCCTTTTCATTGGATGCCTCCTCATAGAATATATGGCTTGAACATCGATACAATATTGTATTCTCGCTGTTTGTGCAAGGATTATACTTTTGTGTTTTGATATAATCTTTGAGTCCCATTGAAGTTAGTATGTCGCTGTGGTATATGGGGGGAGACAGGTTATCGCATGAGAGATAGAAAAAGAACTAGAGAAAAAAATACTTTGCTTCAGGAAAAATATAAGATTAGAGGGAACAACATAAGATGGAATCGATAAAGGCTCAACGCATTCCTTACTCGGGAATCCGTACGGTTTTTGACATGGCCAAGAAATTGGAGAGTGAGGGGAAGACGATTATTCATCTGGAGATCGGAAGGCCGGATTTTGACACGCCCGCTCATATCGTTGAGGCTGCCGTGGAAGCTCTCCGGGCCGGGAAACACCACTATTCGCAGAACGCAGGAATCCCAGAGTTGCGTCAGGCTATCACGGATAAGTACGCAGAAGAATATCATCTGGATTACAGTCCTGAAACAGATGTTGTGGTGACCAACGGTGTGGCCGAGGGGGTGTACCTCTCCATCCATGCCCTTCTCGATCCAGGCGACCAGATCCTTATCCCCGATCCTCGTTGGGTGAATTACGATGTGGATGCCATATCGAATGATGTGGAGCCTGTGGATTACACGCTTTATGAAGACAGAAAATACCAGCCCGATCCCGATGAGATCGCAGACAAGATCACCCCGAGGACAAAGATGATCCTTCTTGCAAGTCCGTCCAATCCGACCGGTGGAGTGAACTCTTTGGATGTGCTGAAAAAAATCGCTCAGTTGGCTCAGGAACATGATTTGGTGGTCTTGAGCGACGAGATCTATGAAAAGATCATCTATCCGCCAGCCGAACACATCTCTATTGGCACACTGGAGGGGATGAAAGAGCGGACCCTTATCCTGAACGGCCTCTCCAAGTTCTATTCGATGACGGGTTGGAGATTAGGATATGTTCTGGGAGAGGAAAAGCATTTGAATCCGATACTCAGATATCACCAGTACATGGTGACATCCACCAACACATTTGCGCAGTGGGGAGCAGTGACGGCGCTAAAGGGAGATCAAGGTCCAGCTTATGCTATGGTGGCGGAATTCCGCAGGCGGCGCGATTATATCTATGAGGCCACAAATCAAATCCCTGGGCTTTCATCCGCTGAACCACAGGGAGCTTTTTACCTCTTTCCCTCAGTCAAGGAAACAGGGATGGACGGATACCAGATGTCCAAAATGCTTCTTGAAAAAGCCGGAGTGGCCACAGTGCCTGGGGAATATTTCGGGAAAAATGGTGCGGGCCACATCCGTATCTCCTATGCAAATTCTCTGGAAAACCTTCAGGCGGCTGTAGCGAACATCAAAGAAAGTTTAGAATAAGGGTGGGGCAGCCTGGTACTAAAATGAACTGAGGGGACGATCCCACAAGATCCTTTGTATGTAAACCTACACACCTGTCCATGTTTGTAGACAGAAATATCTCGTGTTTCGGAATGGCCAACCTGAAAAAGGAAATGGCACGGTTTTTGCAAAAAAATAGCCCAGGATTACGAGTTTAATAATTAAATATTATAATAAATGAATTTGAGGAGTCGGAATTAAATGGTTTACAAAATGTTTTCAAAACTCAGCTTTATTTTTTTCTTGATCGTTGTTCTCATGGTTTATCCTGCTTTGAGTTCCCAAAAAGGTGCAGAAGGGGAGGATAGTGTAGATCTGGATAAGATCCTAAAAAAGAGTGCCGAATATTGTTCGAAATTGGCCGATTCAGCTCTTTATTTTGTGTGTTTGGAGAAGATCACGGAGGAAACCTCGAAGGACAGCAGAGAAGGCCAACTATCTAATCCTCAGGAGCGTTCCTATCGTGATTTGACTGATCCCCTAAGAAATCAGGGATTGCAACATGACAGCATTCCCGAGCGCTACAGAAAAGGCCCTCACAAGACAAATTTAAGAAAAAATGTCTATGTTTATGATTATCAACTGATCAAAAAAAGCGACAAGATCGAGGAAAGCCGGACACTTCTGGAAGAGAATGGAAAAAAGAAAAATGAAAAAAATGCCCAGTTGAAGACAAGAAAATTCTATTCCTACAGGTCTGTCCTGGGACCCATCGGACTTCTGAGCAAATCTCAGCAGAGCAAGTTCAATTACAAAATTATCGGGGAAAACAAGCAAAAAGGAAGGGATGCCCTGGTGATCGAAGCGACACCCAAAACGGTATCCGCAGAGAATCCCAACTACGGAAGAATCTGGATCGATAAGGTGAATTCCCAGATATTGCGGATCGATGTGGCTCAGGAATCACTGGTGGGGTATAAAGATCCAAAAGTCAAGGGGATCAATCACATCATCACAATTTCTCACTACTATGATGTGGAGAAAAACGGGCTCATGTTTCCATCGAAGACTGTTTTTGAGGAGAATTATACGCCTGATAGGGTGCAGGTAGGACTCTGGAGTAACTATACCAACACCGTTCAGGAAAAAACCCTGCAGCGGACAAAGCTTGAGATCGATTACACGGAATACAAATTCTTCACGGTAGATGTGGACGTCAAATACTGACGCTCTTTTAAGCACACGATCCGATAGAGTATACACGCCAATCAATATCCACGGTCTGATCGAGACACCCCCTCTAATCGAAGTATACGCTCCGCTTCTGCCGTTTTCCTGGATATCGACTCTTATCCAGCCACCTTTTTTTACCTGATGGCATGGCCGCGTTTTTTCTGTATCCAGGAAGAGAGGCATCTTCTGTGTTTTCCAGTTGAAGGCGACATATTTTGTCCAGAGTCTCGAGGAGAGATCGATGCTGTCCGCGGCATTCTTCGATCCCCAGTCTATCCAGTTCTTGAAGAAGATAATGTACCGATTCGATAGTGGAGAGGCAGGATTCATGAGGCTGTTGTTTGATCACATACCGGGACGGTCCCTGAGGGCGGAAGTGGATTTTGGGTAGAGCTAACAAATTGGTGCTCTGCCTAAGCATCTTCCTGGCTAAGATCCAGGAGGCATCGATCACAAAGACCAGAATTTTTCTCGTTTTGGGGATGCTGTCGGGAAAATGAAATGCAGAAATATCGGAGGAATTCTCCCCTGGATACAGGATCACAGGATAGTAGGCAGAATCCTCGATGAAGTGGTTGACTCTCTCGTCTTCCGTGAAATCTACACCTAGCAGGATTTCTGAATTTTTCAGATAGAGGTGGGTCAGGCGACCCGTCCCAAGCTTCACTTTGCGCGCTTCCTTGGGATGCATGAG
>CAZXJE010000339.1:0-3421 GCA_964640835.1 uncultured Eubacteriales bacterium | reverse complement strand
AACATCCCCATCGCGCTGGATTCCCGATTTCGGCTGCTCAATTTCAAAGGAGTGACGGTCGTCACACCCAATGAACCGGAAGTTGAAGAAGCGCTTCAGATGAGGATCGACGACAACACAGAAGTTATCACACAAGCCGGGAAAGCCCTTCTCAAAAAATCAGAAGCTGCGACCATCCTCCTCACTCGGGGGTCACAGGGCATGGTTCTCTTCGAGAAGAAAAAATCCCCGTTCCCCATCCCGATTTTCGGCACAACCGACATCGTCGACGTCACAGGAGCGGGAGATACAGTTATCAGCGTCTTCACTCTTGCTCTGGCCTCAGGCGCTTCATACAGAGAAGCCGCCCAGCTCGCCAACTACGCCGGAGGTCTTGTGGTCATGAAAAAAGGCACATCCACTATCACTCCACAGGAACTCAAAAAAGCGATCGAATCCGAACATTGAAAAAACGACACACTCTGGCACATCTTTTAGAGATCATCGCCAAGAAAAAAAAGAAAGGGAAACGTATAGTCCTGGCTAATGGCTGCTTCGACCTCATCCACGTGGGACACATCCGGTATCTGAAAGAGGCAAAGGCTCAGGGAGATGTTCTGGTCGTTGCCCTCAACAGTGATTCCTCTGTCCATGGGCTCAAGGGCGAAGGAAGACCCATCCTGAACGAAGAGGAAAGAGTGGAGATCATCTCTTCCTTTTATTTTGTTGACTACATCACCGTTTTCGAGGAAGCCAACGTGGAAAAGATCCTTCTCACACTCAAGCCTCATGTTCATGCCAAAGGCTCGGACTACACCAAAGAAACGGTGCCCGAAAGGGAAACCGTCCTGAGTTATGGGGGAGAAATCGCCATTACCGGTGGTCCAAAGGTCAAAAACACAACCGAGATCTCCCGGAAGATTGGCCTCAAACCGGAAGGGAACGATTCTCTCTAAATCATCCAATGGACAACATTTTGATCATCCGATTAAGCTCTCTCGGGGATATTATCCATACACTGCCAGCTTTTTCGGCCCTTAGAGAAAAAAAACCAGAGGCGAAGATCGTTTGGATCGTCGAGGGAAACGGAAAAGAGATCCTGGACCTGGTGCCAGGAATAGACCGCATCGTTGTTGTCAATACTAGAAGATGGAAGTTTACCTCCTTCAAGTCCTGGTCAGAGATCAAGCAAATCCGAAAAAACATCAGGAACCGGGATCAAACAGCTATTGACTTTCAAGGCCTCGTAAAATCCGGAGTTGTTTCCTATCTCTCGCGGGCGAAGAGGAGGATCGGCTTTCATCGCAAAAATCTCAAGGAGCCTATAGCCTCAGTATTCTACACAGACCAACTGGATGAAGTCTCAGAGAAAACCCATGTCATCCAGAAAAACCTCAGCCTCCTCTCTCTCGTCGGGATCGAGGAGGAACAATTCAATTTCCCGCTAATGATTCCCGATATTCACCAACGATCGACTGGAAAAATGCTGGCAGAGCTGGGCTATCAGGATTCTCAAAAACTGGTCGTCTTGAACGTCGGCGCAGCATGGGTGACAAAAAGATGGACTCCGGAGAGATGGGTGGAACTCATACACTACCTCAAGACCGACAGACATGACCTATTCTTTCTCCTCTTATGGGGGAATGAAGAGGAAAAAAGGATCGCCGATAATATTTATAAAAAAACGTCAGTAAGCATGATTTCCTTTTTAAATATTAAGGACGTTATAGCCCTCATAAAGAAGGCCGACCTTGTTGTCAGCGGAGACACCTTTGCTCTTCAGGTCGCCTGCGCACTCTCCACCCCTGTCGTAGGGATCTTTGGGCCGACAACCCCAGGTAGGAACGGCCCTTTCAGCCCGAATGACAGAGTGGCCTTTCATGAGATGGAGTGCAGTCATTGCTACCGAAGGAAATGTGAGACAGTGGCATGCCTGGAAAAAATCACTGCAGAGGAAGTCAGGGGCTTGTGCCTTGAAGTTTTAGAGGGCTGTGCCTAGCGGTTTTGAACGTAAAAGGATAGAGGATCGGAGGGCTGTACCTGAGAGGTTTAGGAAAGCAATGAGTGGACTCAAATTCTCGAACATCATATACAAATGGCGTGTGCGGATTGGCCTGATCAGCGCCATCCTTTCCCTCATCTTGGCAAAACCCACATTGTACTCCCTGATCGGGGGAGCTGTAATAACAGTGCTCGGGCTCGCCATCAGGATCTGGGCGTGTGGTAACTTGAGGAAAGAAATGGAACTCACCACATCCGGGCCCTACCGATACACCAGAAATCCGCTCTACTTCGGCAGTATGATCTTGGGGATCAGTACAGTGGTGGCCTGTCAATCATGGGGAGTGCTGGCATTATTTCTGGCAAACTTCCTGATCATCTATCCGGTTGTTGTCAATTCAGAAAAGGAGAGAATGTCTCAGCTCTTTCCGGAAAAATACCGGAAATACAGCGAACACGTACCTCTCTTCTTCCCTACATTCAGGCCAAAGCTGCCTCGAGATCCAGACCATCGTTTCAGTTGGGAGCGCTACAAGCAGAATAGAGAGAATCGGGCCCTCTTAGGTTCTGTCATCATTTATATTTGTTTAATTATTAAAACTTTACTGTTCTAATGGGAATAAAAAAATGAAATGGGAGAAAAGAAGACGACACTTATATAATAAATGTAGGGTCCATTCCCTGAGCGGACCATTCGGGGAACGGTCCCTACATCGTTTAGAAAGACCGTTTTAATTTTATCGATATATTGGGATTATGCCGACAAAGGAAAGGACAAAAAAAACAAAACGGGTTCTCTCATCCCGCCAGCCAGACCTTCGAATAGCCCTTGAGGAAGTCACGAACACCCACAACGCCAGCGCCGTCGTACGGACCTGTGATGCAGCCGGCATCATGTATGTGGAGATCATCTCTGCATCGGGCGAACCATTCCCGGTCAACCGAGCTATTTCCACCCGCGCTGAAAAATGGCTAAAATTCAACTACTATTCATCCACATCCGAGTGTCTCAAACATCTCAAAGATGAGGGTTTCACTATCGTTGCAACTCATCTTGTCGAGGAGGCAGCCCCCTACACATCCTTGGATTACACAGAGCCCACAGTGATCGTATTCGGGAACGAATCGGAGGGCATCTCTGAAGAGGCCCTCAAACTCTCTGACCACGTCATCAAGATTCCGATGGTCGGCATGGTCCAAAGCCTCAACCTCTCTGTATCTGTGGGTATCATCCTTTATGAGGCGATGAAACAACGGCAGGATAAAGGGTATTATGCAAACTCCAGGCTCTCATCCGACGAATTCCAATTCTTCCTCAAGCAGTGGCTAAAAATATGAAATCAGAGTGTTTTGTTTTATTCACGAGTTGAGATTGCTGCAAAGGCGAGGAAGTGGCCCACGAAGCTGTAGTGAACTACCGCGAGTGGGCTACAACGAAGGC
>CAZXJE010000338.1:0-3435 GCA_964640835.1 uncultured Eubacteriales bacterium | reverse complement strand
AAGGGGACAGGCTACTTTTTACAGGGGTAATTAAAAAAGCAGCCTGTCCCCTTTTCGAATGGCACTCCGCTCAGAAAGAAATTCCTAACGATCGCAATTCGGCTTCAAGGTCTGTTTGCGGCGTAAAGAGGATTGTTTGGATTCCCATCTTTGCAGCCACGTCGATGTTCTCCTCAAGATCGTCGATAAAAACGCATTCCCCTGCCTCAGCTTTTGCTTTCTCTAAAGCAATCTGGTAAATCTGAGGATCCGGTTTCATACACCCCACCTCGTAGGATAGGACGTAATCATCGAAAAAAAACATTTCGGGGAACTTCCTTTGAATGAAACCGAAATGCATCACATCCGTGTTGGAAAGCAGGACAAGGCGATATTTTGTCTCTAACTGCCTTAATGTCTTTAAGACATCGGGTTTGAGTGTGAAGACATCGTTATAAGCTGAAAAAAAAGACTCAAAATCTGCTCTTACCTGAAGTCTATCAGATATTTCTTTGAAAAATTCCTTTGGTGATATTCGTCCTGTGCCAAAGGCACTTAAGAGCCCCGAGCTTTCTGTGACAATTTTGGCCATCTGCTCAGGAGTGTATGGACTGCTCTCTGAAATTTGTCGGTAAAAGATCGAACTGTCGAAAGTGAGGAGGACATTGCCCATATCCGAGATCACGCATTTAATCATAAGATCCACATCCTAGGGAATTCAAGGGGGAATTTTAACGCAAATTCCTACCTGTTACAAACATCATAGCTGGCTTTCATTCGTTCAGAAATATGAGAAACACAGACGTATGTAGTGAGATGATAAAATAAGAGCCATAAAGAACGTTCGATGCACGACAAAATTTAGATACCTTTATTTTTTCCCCAGAATGTAATATGTATTAGGGGATTTATAACATTATTGAATTTCAGAATGATTAGACAATTTTATTTTTGGTCGGTCCATTCGGGGAATGGACCCAACATCGGACCGTTTGGGAAATGGACTCTGCATTCAAACATTCGGTCCATTCGGGGAATGGACCCTACATCGGTCGGTTCGGGGAACCGACCCTACAAATAAGGAACTGAAATGAACAAAATAGACATCGAAGATGCGCTGCGGCGCTCTGAACTACAACTTCGTGAAACCCTCGACGCCATGGGCGATGCCATCCATGTGATCGATAAAGACCGCAGGATCGTGTTGATCAACAAAACCTTCACGCGATGGATGAAAGAGCTCAGCCTCGATGAAAAGCCTGTGGGCAAATTATTCAGAGAAGTCTTCCCTTTCCTGCCAGCAAAAGTCGACAAAGAATATCAAAAAGTGTTCCAAACTGGAAAAAACCTAATCACAGAGGAAAAGACACGCATCGGAGGGAGAGAACTCTACACAGAGACGAGGAAAATTCCCATTCTCGAGAGGGATGAGGTCGTGCAGGTGGCCACTGTGATTCGGGACATCACAGAACACAAGAAAGACCATAAGATCCAGGAAGCTCTCTACAGGATATCCGAAGCTGTCCATTCTGCAGAGAGTTTGGGTGCACTCTACCGGATCATCCATGAGACCATCTCTGAATTGATGCCGGCAAAGAATTTTTATATTGCCCTCTACGACAGAGCCAAAAAAATGCTTCATTTCCCCTATTTTGTAGACGAAGAAGAGGAGAATCCCGGCTCCGAGCCTTTAGGAAAGGGATTGACGGAATATGTGCTCCGGACGGGAAAGCCACTGCTTGCGCTGCCTAAGGTTTTTAACGGGCTTGAAAAGAAGGGGGAGATCATCTCTATAGGACCACCCTCTATCGATTGGCTGGGTGTTCCTCTTAAAACTAGAAAGAGGACGATTGGCGTTATGGTGGTTCAGACCTACACCGAGGGAGTGAGATACACGGAGGAAAACAAAAACATCCTGACCTTTATTTCAGAGCAAGTGGCCATGGCCATCGACCGGACGAGGGCGAGGGAGCGGCTGAATGTGGAATCGGCCTATTTGAACCGGCTTTTTGAAGGGGCGAAAGAGGCTATCGTATTGACGGATAAAGAGTGCAGGCCTATCCGCATCAACAGCGAATTCACGAGGCTGTTTGGATTCACCATGAAAGACTTTGGGAATAGGCCTCTGGATGATTTTATTGCGCCAGGGAAACTCCTTGAGGAAGCTCATGAAGTGACAAAGAGCTCGGCCAGAGGCGAGAGTGTAGACATGGAGACGGTCAGGAGGCGCAAGGACAGAAAATTGGTGCATGTCTCGATATTGGGAGCGCCAATCGTGATCGATGGGCAGGTCGAGGCTGTCTATGGAATATACAGAGACATCACAGAACGAAAGCGGGCTGAAGAGAAGATCAAAAACTCGCTCAAGGAAAAAGAGGTGATGCTTTACGAGATCCACCACAGAGTGAAGAACAACATGCAGATCATATTGAGTTTGTTGAGGCTCCAGTCGAGGACTGTCGAAGATGAGCAGACGAGGGAGATGTTCCAAGAGAGTCAGAACAGGATACGATCGATGGCGCTCATCCATGAGAAACTGTATCAGAGTGGGGATTTGTCGAAGATCGACATCGCTGATTATATAAGGGGATTGGCGACACACCTTATATCGGTATATAGAGCAGAGAGAGCAGCCATCGGATTGAGTGTGGATATCAAGGATGTGTATCTGGATATCAACATGGCTATCCCTTTGGGATTGATCGTGAACGAGCTTGTGACGAATGCGATGAAGCACGGATTTAAGAAGAGGGCGAAGGGCAATATCCTTATTGGGATGAAGAAGGGAGCGAAGGGAAAATTTGAGTTATCGGTTGCGGATACAGGGGAGGGGCTGCCTGTGGAATTCGATATTCACAAGACAGAATCGTTCGGAATGCAATTGGTGACCGATCTGGTGAAGCAGCTTGAAGGCAGCATCGAGCTGAATCGAAAGGACGCCGGCTCAGAATTTGTGATTCGCTTCTGAAATAGAAAATGGGGACAGGCTACTTTTTCCAGAGGTAATTAAAAAAGTAGCCTGTCCCCTTTTCTGCAGAGAGCAACTTATTCATAAATTAGAGGACTAATTGAAATGGAAGGAATTGTTTTATTCGAGTGGATTCCACATCCATTCATTTAAGGTGAATTCCGGCAGGAATATCATATTGCGTTTTGTGTCGTTGTTGCGGAGGATTCCGTTTTTGGAAGAATATTTTTCGTTTAACCTCTTTGTGGTGTTGGTAAAGAGATAATATAAAGCAAAAAGGCAGATTATTTGTTCTTATTCCTTCTTAGCCGGAACACTTGACTGGCGATATCATCAGAAGCCGACTTGCAGGACTGAGCTGCATTTAAAGCCAATTTTGCGGATTTCTTATCAAAAATATCCCAAGGCAACTTATATGCGGATTCATCTTCGATAATCGACATCCTCACGAGAGTTCATGGAAGCCTTCCCAAGTCAATTCCCAGTCT
>CAZXJE010000337.1:0-3445 GCA_964640835.1 uncultured Eubacteriales bacterium | reverse complement strand
CAAAATCCATGATCTTCGCCTGGCTTCTTTCTGTCACCATGACGTTGGCACTCTTTATGTCCCTGTGAACGACTCCTCTCTTGTGGGCTTCACTCAATCCTTCGGCGACCTGTGTGGCGATGCTGAGGGCCTCATCCAGCTCCAGCGGTCCCGATTCTATCTTTTTTTTCAGGCTCTGACCTTCGATATAGGCCATAGAGATGAAACTTGTCTCATCAGCTTGGTCGAATTCATAAACGGTACAGATATTGGGATGGTCGAGTGCCGCAGCTGCTTGAGCCTCTCTCATGAACCGCTCGTGAACTTCCGGGATGTGGGTGAGTTCCGGTGGCAGAAACTTGAGGGCAACGGTTCTTTTCAGCTTTGTGTCTTCGGCTTTATAGACAACCCCCATCCCGCCTCTACCCAGCTCCTCGACAATCGCGTATCTACTTGCAAGAATGCTCCCTTTTTGCAGTCCTTTTCCGGGTGTTATCAAGGTCTTCGTGAGAGATATCTCTTCAACAGATTTTAGAGCTTCGCCGCATTTGCTGCAGTAAAGGGAATCCTCAGGATTCTCGTGCTGACATTTGGGGCATTTAACTCCCATTGATTTCCTTTCCTACGAATGTGGAGAAAGAATATCAATTCCACAGATAAGAGTCAAATAAAGGAGCTGATGAATGTCGCATAATGTATATATTTCACGTCATTCTGCTATTAACAATGGAAATGATACTGTGCGGCTTAAAGAATAGTTGATTGATGAATTGAGATGGACCTGACTTGACAATAAGCGTCTCCTACCCTCTTTCCATAAATCCTCCGGGATACCTAAACCGTCAGAAACATAGCTTGCGATATAGCAAGGATATTGATAAGGTAATACTATATTTTAAGCATGTTATTAGTGGGAATCACTACAAGAAGACGGTATTGTGGCTGTATTTCTCTCAAAATATAGCATGCAGTATAGAAATTATTAGATGGATCTGGTCGAGGCCTGCGGGCTGTTTACGACGAAGAGGAGGTCGGCATGAAGAAGTTTCTGGTTATACTGGCAGTTGCCGTATTGCTGCAAGGGTGCACCGGCGAGCCTTCGGGCAAAACACTGTCGGAATATTTTGACAACTCCGGGCGCGCTGACGTGCTCAGTGGTGGCGTGAGACTCATCCCCATCGAGACACCTAGCGGCACCTTCCGTGTCTGGACCAAACGGGTTGGAAACAATCCAACGATGAAGCTCCTCCTGCTTCATGGTGGTCCCGGTGCGACCCACGAGTATCTCGAGGCGTTCGATTCGTATCTTCCCGAAGTCGGCATTGAATACTACTACTACGATCAGCTTGGCTCTGCGTACTCCGATCAGCCGGATGCACCTGAGCTGTGGGAAGTCTCAAGATTCGTGGACGAGGTGGAGCAGGTCCGCCAGGCCCTGGATCTCGACGCCAGCAACTTCTACCTCTACGGACATTCTTGGGGTGGAATCCTGGCTATCGAGTACGCTCTGGCACACCAAGAGAACCTGAAGGGGATGATCATCTCCAACATGATGGCAAGCATTCCTGCCTATAACGAGTACGCCCGGGACGTGCTGATGCCCTCCATGGATTCTCGGGCACTGGAGGAGATCCAATCCTTAGAGGAAGCCGAGGATTACGGCAACCCGAGGTACATGGAGCTTCTCATCGAGCAGCATTACGTAGACCACTTCTTACGTATGCCGGCGGATGAATGGCCCGACCCGGTGAATCGCGCCTTTGCTCGGATCAATCCCGAGATCTACATCCCCATGCAGGGACCTAGTGAGCTGGGAGCCAGTGGCAAACTAGTGGATTGGGATCGTACGGCCGCGCTCTCAGAAATCCGCGTGCCAACCTTGGTCATTGGCGCGAAATATGACACGATGGATCCGAAGCACATGGAGTGGATGGCAGGCGCGTTCCCAAACGGTCTTTACCTCTACTGTCCCAATGGCAGCCACTGCGCAATGTATGATGACCAAGCGACCTACTTCGAAGGCTTCATCAAGTTCATTCGAGATGTGGATGCCGGACGTCATTGAGCAGCGGTTGAGAGACCAGGGATCATAGCATGATCATGATGGGTAAGAGGGCCATCTAACAAGCGGATGAACCTGATAGTCCTTCCTGTCACGGTCCGTACTTACGTCGCACGTCCCGCGCCAGTCGAACCTGCAGGTTAGCCGCAGTCAGTTATATGCGAAATTAATAAAAGACGAAAAAGTCTATGAATAAACTTAAAATTAGTATCAAATATAATAAATTTTTACCAAACAAAAAAGTTGCATTATTAGTTTTACTTGCTTTAGTTATCATTAATGCCGTTTGGGTAACAATATGTAAATCTCTCGGTCCTGTTATTGCACTTATTTCTTATGCATTTATTACCTTTCTTTTTTTGCGAAAAAATGACTTCATTGCAGGAATCATTATAGGAATTGTAGGGTTTATAATTCATTTTTATGAGCTGACATTTCTAGGAGTAACAGAATTACGAGGACTTGAGATTGCTTTCTTTTACATAAATCTTGTTTTTCCAATCCCACTAATATATTTCAGTTTTAAGGCTTATAAAGAATTAAAAAATGATAGACAAAACATATAACAAATCGCTGGAGACAGGTCCGCCAATATTAGTGGACCGCTCAGCTTAATGTTAGGCCGCCTAATAATGGACATAGGAGTAAAAAGTTGTCTATATGCCGTAAACGTCTTATGATTTGGCTTATGCTGACAGGTATATCTATTGTTGTGGGAATAGTCACAGATTTACTCCTGAAAACCGAATCTTTCCTTGCTTTTGTACGCTTATTGGGTCTCATCGGCGTGCTATTGGCTCACTTTCCTCTAAAGAGAACAGGAAGGTTGCTTAAGCTTTTGGGAGAACCTAAAGAATGGGGATGTACAAGCCGATTGATCACTACAGATATCTATAAGTGTGTTAGGCATCCTCATCACTTAGGGGTTGGTATTTTCATGACTTCTCTTGGGTTACTCATTGGGCATCCGGGGTCATTTTTAGTTATCACGATTAGTCAATGGGTATGGATTATTACGTTCCTATTTCTGGTGGAAGAGAAGGAACTGATAGAGAAATTTGGAGAGCAATACAAAGTATATTGTCATAAGGTACCTATGTTATTTCCAAAACCGCTTTGCTTTTTTAGAGTTTTCACTAAACCTATTGAGAAGCCAAGATCTCTCCATTAAACCCGAATTCGGCAAGTAAATCGATAGTTTTTGCGATTTAGCTTCAGGAGCTTTCAATCCACACCTAATTGGTAATTGGTGCTTTAATTGGTGCTTTGGCTGGCATTAATTACTGATAATAAAATAATTAGTTCAAAAAAAGCGGTAGTTATTTCTCTTAGAAACTCCTTTTTCCCTAAGGCTCTTCATACTAATGAGTACCTGGTAGTGTGGATATTGTAGATCTTGAGCAT
>CAZXJE010000336.1:0-3470 GCA_964640835.1 uncultured Eubacteriales bacterium | reverse complement strand
CTATCCGCTAGCCTATGATGATGCGGCTTATGCAGTCACTTCTTCCAAACAAAAATCTGACACGCTTTTTATGGAGATGGGTCTTCCGGCGCCCCATCCGTGGCCCGGATGTGGATTCCCCATAATCATGAAACCCTCAGGCTTGAGTGGAAGCCAGGGGATTCAAAAAATTGATAATCGAAAGCAACTGACTTCGTTCGGTCAGGAAAAAAATTTTCAAAACGGAAATTGGATTTTCCAAGAGTTTCTTGAAGGCCCCTCCTACTCCCTGGAGGTTGTTGGTTTTAACGGAAATTACTATTCACTTCAGCCCACAATTATCGAGGTCGACGCGACGTTAGACTGCAAGAGAGTTGTCGCTCCAACGGGCTTATCGGAAGCGCTTGAGAACAGATTCGATGAGATCGCCGTTGCCGTTGCCGAAGCTGTCAACCTAAAGGGAATTATGGATATTGAGGTCATCCTTCATAAGGACGAGTTGAAAATACTGGAAATCGACGCCCGATTACCCAGCCAGACACCCACAGCCGTTCTCAAATCAACCGGCATCAACATGCTGGTGCTCCTGTATGAAATATTCACCAGAGGGAAAATTCCCGTAATTCCTCCGATCGTGAATGAGACGCCAGTGATCTATGAGCATATCAGAGTGAGTCCCGATAGATTAGAAGTGTCTGGTGAACATATTATATCAGAAGCACGACCTCTTCGTTATCAAACGGATTTTTTCGGGGCTGATGAGGCTCTCACAGATTTCGACACGGAGAATAGGAACTGGGTAGCGACTTTGATCTTAACCGGGAAAACTAAAAAAGAGGTTGTTCTAAAGCACCACCGTGTTCTGGAAACAATTCGTGGAACTTTCGGACTGCAAGAGTGTGCAGACCCGGATCCGGGATTATAATAAGTTTTTTGGTTATGAGAGGAACTGAAAAACAGGATTGATATGACACGTTTAAGCAGTGAAATGATTTCAGGAATGAATGAAACTATCGCTGCCTACGACCTCGCACTCGTACAAAAGACAGGGCTTACTCTGAGACAGATCGCCGCCAGGACAGCCGGTCTGTCTGAAGAGACGCTTTGTCAGACCTTTAGTGCTGAATGTGTCGCTGTAATCCCAGTCACAGCAGGCCAGGGTGTGATCGGGGGATTCACCCAGGCTGTGGGAAGTATCATCGAACACTTGGGCTGTCCTTGTTTTATCACAGTTAACAGCGACGCCGCAGGACTGGCCGAAGGTATAGAAAAAGGCGCAACGCTCGTCTTTCTGGCAGATGACAACCGTTTTATCGCGATTAACATCCCAAAAAAACGTGTCATCGACAATGCCGAGGCGACCGGCTGGAGTTATGCCTATGCTTTAGAGGCCTGTGCCGGCGGTCTGAAGGATCGCGATGTACTTCTCATCGGTGCAGGCTCTTTGGGAAAAAATGCCTTATGCGCTCTCGATAGTCTCGGAGCCAAAGTGGGCGTTTTCGATATCGATGGTTCGAAAGTCCAACCTCTCATTGACAAATACGGGATCAAACGGGAAGAAAATCTATCCGATGCACTGGACCGGTACACACTCCTCTTTGATGCCTCCCCCGCTCCTGATATCATCCACACAGAACACATCAAGCCGGAGACAACCATCGCAGCATGTGGCATACCCATCGGTTTGAGCGATGAGGCTCGGCTCCTTGTCGAAGATCGCCTCATCCATGATCCTCTTCAACTGGGAACCGCAGCAATGCTTGCCATGGCCGTTAGCCATGGAATGAATGATAAAAGTGGGGGGCGGATCGGACGGATCGCATAGACCCTAAATCTATGAAGCCGGGTGCAACTCCCGGGCTCCCCGCCAATAGGATATCTGTGCCTGTAATGATCGCGAAATTGATGATACGAATGTAAAATGGCTGGAAAAACGATCAAAGACAAATACATCCGCAAACAGGTCGATTTTTTCATCCTGGTCGAGAAGCTCAAACTGTGGCCCTCCCGCAGCGGTCTGCTTCACGGGATCAAGACCTTCACGATAAAGGGTTCTCATGCTGAGATCACCACTCACTGCAACAAGACTTTTTTGATTCGACATTCTAAGAGAAGCCGGGCAGCCCGATGGCTGCGGAACAAATGGTACTTCGAGAGCTGTAAAAAATGCAATATTCCCGAGTGGAAGATCACAAAGTACCAAAAAACACACTTCGACCAGCATCGCGGTTCTCTCTTAAGAAAGGAGACCAGATAATTAAATATTCTATGCAATAGGAGTCTTGTGCGATAGAGGCACAAATTCTGATACAGAAAGATTGAGTTTTATTCAGTGTGTGTTGAAAGACACACAGAAGATAAAAGAAGAAAAATTCAAAAGAAAGGAGGTGAATAAGGAATGAAGAAAATTAGGACGAGAATGGGAGATGGCTCCCTTGTGGAACTCACAGAAAGTGAATTGAAAAAAGAGTTCGAAGAAGGGACTCAAGATGCTGCCGATAGAGGGAAAATTCCCTCCCTCACTCAAGATGAGCTGGATCATCTCTTCGATATCTACAGTTCTCCTTCCCGGCCGGTGGGAGTGGAAATGGGAAATGAAGTCATTTTTACATATGACTCGACATGCGGTGAAGTACAGCGCACTCTAACCCCGATCGACCGGACGCAGTCACTCCAATTGTTCGAAAGAATGCTGGGTGCCGATACTGTGGAACTCGGACACAACGATTACAGCTTCAAAGCTGTCAAGCCTGTCATCAGCTACGAACGGAATGTCCTGGAGCAAGCCCTGCTGATAACAACTGTCCCTCTCCTCTACGGCGCCATGCCCAATCTGGGACTGTACTACCGGCCCGAGGGACCGGTTCAGAATCCCTCTGAGCTTATGGCTATGGGCAAAATCGAGGAGGCCAGAGAGGCTCATGAAGAAGCCATCGAGTATGCGGTCAAGGATATGGTGTATGTGGCAAGCGGACTGTATGAATCTGGCGTGGATGCCATCGACTTCGATACGACAGGTTCTGCAGGAGATCCTGACTTTCTGGCCGCTTTGCGGGCAGTGGAAATCCTGAAGGGGAAGTATCCAGACCTGTGTATCGAGATGGGCATGTCGGGCGAGTTCATCCTGGGAATGCACGGAGAATTGACTTACGATGGCGTTCGACTGGCAGGATTATATCCTCACCAACAAGTCCAGCTTGCCGAGAAAGCGGGAGTAACGATTTTCGGGCCCGTCGTTAACACAAACACGAGCAAAACCTGTGCATGGAATGTCGCGCGCGTTGTGACTTTTTTGAAGTTCTGTGTGCAACAGTCGAACATCCCAGTCCATGCGAATATGGGAATGGGAGTGGGCGGTCTGCCTGTGACGCCTTATGTCCCCATTGACGCGGTCTCGAGAGCATCCCAAGCTGTGGTTGAAATCACACGCCTTGACGGTTTGTAGGTGGGCGTGGGAGATATTCTCGGCATGGCCGCGACTCACGCAATTG
>CAZXJE010000335.1:0-3470 GCA_964640835.1 uncultured Eubacteriales bacterium | reverse complement strand
AGCGAAAAGAGTTTCACGGCTGCCTGTAAAGCGACAGGTAGGCATCGATGATCTTCTGTCCGTAGAGGAAGGCCACAAAGGCCGCAGGAGCCAGAAAAGTCCCGAATGGAAGAGCGTGCTGGAGGTCTTTCTTCTTAAAAATGATGAAAAAGACACCCACCACTGCCCCTCCGAAGGAGGCCAGGATAAGAGTCAACAGGGTCTGCTTCCAGCCGAGGAATGCGCCGACCATTAGCATCATCGTCACATCGCCCATGCCCAAGCCCTCTTTTTTACGCAGAAGGTAATAAGCGCCGTAGACGAACAGGAGAAAACCCGCTCCCACGCCAGCTCCCAGCAAGGACTGAGTGAGGCTCAAGTCATTACGAAAAAACGTGTAGATGAGAGCCAAAACGAAGCCGGGTAAGATTACTTGATCCGGCAAGATCTGGTGGAAATAGTCGATAAATCCCAAGACGACGAGCGCACTGGTGAACAGACAGGATACAAAAAAGTGGGGGCTCAGTGAATACTGCATATAAACCAGCAGAAAACAGAACGGAGTGAGAGCCTCAACCAACGGATAGGCCGGAGAGATCTTGGCCTTGCAGTTCCCGCATTTTCCCCTTAGGAAGAGATATGAAAGGATGGGGATGTTTTCGTAGGCTTTGATCTGTTTTCCACAGTGAGGGCAGGATGAAGGTGGCCGGACTAGGCTGAAATTTCTGGGCAGCCGGTAGATGACGACGTTGAGAAAGCTTCCCCATACAAGACCGAACACAACGATTAAAATTATCTCTTCCATGGGCTTATCCGTGTTGTAATGGTCTCTGTTTCCGGGTTATAGAGATAGTCCTCTCCATCCATGTCCTTGGGGGTAGCTGTGATCAATCCGTCGCTCACCAACTGTCGGAGGTCGTCGGGAGCACGGCCGTACTTGTTTTTGTACAATTCTATAGCCGATTTTAATGTCTCGAAATCCATGGCTGCTTTTGTCCGGTAGAGATGGTTGGAGGCGATCTTTATAACCCGTTCATCGGTGGCTGTTTCATAGATCTCCAGCCAGTTTTTCCAGGCAGTTTTGTAGTCGGAGGTCCTGAATGCGGTGTTGGCATAAAGCCTGTGTGCGATATCCGGAGCCCCCTCGACCTCCATGGTCTTCTTGTAATATTTTTGTGCGACCTCAAAATTTTTGGCGATCATCTGGGCGAAGTGCCCGGCTTGCAGGGGAAATATCCATTGTGTTGGATTCTTCTCCAGCCCGCGGTCGAGAATACCGAAGGCGAGATCGAGGTCTTTTGCGTCATGCACGGCGATGAGAGCTCCGATCTCGTAAGGATCCAGATACTGAGGGTCTAGCTCGGCTATGACAGAAAAGATGTGGTCCAGGTAATCAAACCTTTCCCAGATAGTCTGGTCGCTGAAGTACTGGATGGCCCATAAATAGACCAAGTCTGCTGCGAAAGAATTATAGCCGAAGGTCACATATTTTAACGACTTACCAGAGGGGATGTAAATGATGGATGAGCCTGGGACTTTGTACCGGGCGACTGCATCGGTTTTGAGTTTTAATCCGGCAAATAGTGCAAGACTGACCAAAAGGATCAAAAGGATTGTTGCCTTTTTCATGGGCTCAGATGAAATCCCGCCTCCTGAAGATAAGCACAGCCAGAAACAGGATGAACACCGAGTAACAGAAGCCATACAGAAAGGAAAAAAGGAAAAATTCTGAAGGGATAGGAAGGTGATGAACGATCTCAGTCTTGATGTTGAAATTTTCCAGGTCGGGAAGGAGTGTATAGAGGGCTCGAGCAAGTGCCCTCCCCAGTCCCGAGTTTATTTTTTTGATCAAGGTTTCAAGCCCCCATGACAGATGGCCGATCAGATAGAAGGAGAGGGTGTAGATCGAGCTTAGAATGGGTGTGGAAAAACAGGAGAACAGGATGGCCACTGCCGTAATAAGACAGAGTTCGCAAAAAATGAGAAAAACGGCTGCGAATATCTGCCATTCGAGCTTAAACGTATGGAAAAAGAGCAGGATGAGGAAAAGAAGCGTCATGAGGAACAGCATGACGAAGAGAGTCAGAATCATCCCCAAATACTTGCCGAGAAGGAATTGATACCTGTGGATCGGTTTTGACAGGAGCGTGTACAGGGTTTTTTTGTCGATCTCTTTATAGACAAGGCCGGTTCCTACAAGGATGGCCATCAGTGCGCCGAAAAATGAGAGGGCAGCTAAACCCACGTCGGTGATGATCTTGACTTGGTCGCCGACTGTGAGCAGCGCGAGAACCCTGGAGCAGAGGAAGCAGACAGCGGCAAAAAAAATGATTACATAGAGGATCCTGTCTCTGATGGCCTCTCTGAATGTGTTGAGGGCGATGGCCTTGATCTTCATTTTGTTTTCACCATCTCGACAAAGAGGTCCTCCAAGGTTTCTGTCCTGGGGATCAGGGAATGAATTTTTCCTTTTTGGGAGTGGACGAGTTGGAGGACTTCTTCGAGTTTGCTCTCATCTGTGATTTTTAGAAATATCTTGTCACCGGATGAGACAAGGCTTTCACTCAGGTCTCTAAGCTGCTCTTCCTTCAATCCCGAAAGGATGACTTCCGTGAAGTGGATCTTTTCTGAGACAAGATCTTGCAGTCTTCCCGAGTTTATGATCTCTCCGTTGACAATAATAGCGACTCTATCACAGATCATTTCAATATCCTGGAGGATATGCGAGGATAGAAAGACGGTTTTCCCTTCATCACGCAACCGGATGATGATATCTCTGATCTCTTTCCTCCCCAATGGGTCGAGACCTCCGAGAGGCTCATCCAAGAAAACGATGGAAGGCTCATTGAGGAGAGCCTGCGCCAGGCCGATTCTCTGAAGCATTCCCCGGGAGAATTTCCTCAGCTGGAGGTGGGCGGACTTCTCCAAACCGACAATGCGGAGAAGATCCTGGATTCTGTCTTCCCTTTCAGTTTTGTTTATTTGGAACAGCTGGCTGTAAAATTCGAGAAATTCCGATGCCGTAAGATAATCATAGAAGTATGGATTCTCGGGCAGGAAACCGATCCGCTCTTTGGCCGAAAGAGAGAGGTAGTGCTGGCCAAGAATGCTGATCTCTCCTCTTTCTGGAAAGATCAGTCCCAGTAAACATTTGATGGTTGTGGTTTTTCCAGCTCCATTCGGGCCGAGATAGCCAAAGATTTCACCCTGTCCAACCTCCAGGGAGATCCCCTTGAGGATTTTCTTTTTTTTGAGAAGGAAGCCCGTTTTGAATGACTTGTGGAGGCCGGTGATCTTGAGCGCTTCTACCATGAAGTTCTCTCTAATTATACCGATTCTCCTGCCTAATTCAATGATTTTAAAAAAATGGTTGCATTTGCAGAATCGTGATGGACTGAATTCTCCATAACAGTATTAGGTGATCAGATTGTGTGGTGGAGAAAACCGTGAGAAAGGCTGGACGGGCATGGTACATCTCCCCCTGGGAGATG
>CAZXJE010000334.1:0-3480 GCA_964640835.1 uncultured Eubacteriales bacterium | reverse complement strand
GGGCCTGCACATAGTCAAGACGAGGATCGAATCGCTCGGTGGGAGTGTCCGCTGATTTTTTGCCTTTCATCAGGTTTCGTCCCATCATGTGCGATGGACTTTCGATATCCATTAGGGCAAGCACAGTAGGGGAGACATCCATTAATGTAGCGGGCCGGGATATTGTCTGTTTTTTTCTCTTTGAAGGATTCCAAATCACAAATGGTACTTTTAGATAAACAGAATAAAGGTAATGGATATGTCCGAAGTGAGGCCCCCCCCGCGATGATTCATACTCGCCCAATCCCTCGCCATGGTCTCCCACTGAAACGATGACAGTTTTTTCAAAAAGATCGAGGTTCTTGAGAGTGTTAAAAAGCGATCCGATCTCTCGATCGAGATACTCCACTTCTTGTTTGTACAGCTCTCTGTTCCCCTCTGTCCCTATGTCCAGTTTTCCCCTCAACCTGAGAATCACTCCCTCCTGGTCCTTGGGACTTTGTATTTTTAGGATGGCATTATTCTTAAAATGCATCATCCGCTTACCCTTATTGGTGTTGTGCCATCCTCGGCCGAAATGGAGTGTAGTATCCGCTGCGAGTGAAGAGGGAAGCAACTCCAGTTGGACAAGCCTGGCCAAAAACGCGTCATTCTTTTGGACAAACTTATTTGTTGCTTCAAAGCGGAGTGAATTTTCTCCTTTATTTAGATGGAGTGCGAGATTTTCAACCTGGTTTTTTTGCAAGCAAAGCTCATCAAAAAGACTGTCATTGAGATAGATATTGAGGTCGTTGGCAAGGTCAGGAGGCGCATAGGGATCATGTGGATCAGAATAGTGTATCCACACGAAGAAATTCTGTTCCCGGTGTTTCTCCAACCAGGGAAAAAGACGAGAATTGACTTCTCCTGCTGTGAGATACCATCGTGCTAGGGGAAATTGGTCGCTGTAGGTATCGTATCCTCTATTTAATCCGTATCTTTCCAAAAGCACGCCCAGCGAAACAAAAGCACCCGTCAGGTACCCGTTCTCCTTGAAAATTTCTGCCATAGATTTTATGCCGTCAACATTCAGGGTTTCGCCGTTATTGTAAATCTTGAGTTCGAAGGGAGGCTGGGAATAGAAAAGACTGGAATGGGCGGGAAAGGTGACAGGAGTCGGACTGAAACAGTTGGTGAAAAGAGTTCCCTCTTCGGCCAGAAAATCGAGATTTGGCGTTGATACGAGCTCATCGTTATAGGCTCCCATATGATCTGCACGATGTGTGTCGAGTGTGATGAGTATAAGGTTTTGATCTTCGGAGGGCCCACACGCAGTTTCTAATAACAGAGTAAAAATCAGCACAGAGACAAAGAACACAACACCAAACTTATTTTTCATTTTATGTAACCCAGTGCTTTGAGAGTTTCCAGCGTGTCCTTGTCGATCTTTCTCCCCCGTTGGAATGTATCTACCCTCTTTCCCTCTTCGATCAGGAAAAAGATCTGATTGAACATTTCTCGTAGTTTTTCCGGGGTCAGCTTCAGTGAGTTCTGTTCACGTGAGTCCGCCTGGAGATCATAATAAAAATGATCCACAATGCTTTTCGACTTATTGTCTTGCATGATGTATTTGAATCGAGAACTGCGCATCGACCTGAAGTGGTTGCCGTCAGCGGCCAATCTCTCGCTGAATGCATGTCTGCTGTTCTTGACTTGCTGGCCATTCTTGATGAGAGGCAGTAGGGATTTGCCATGAATGGGTGTTTCTTTGAATTCGATTCCAGCTAGGTCGAGTATAGTGGGGAGGATGTCCACCGATTGCACCTGGACATCATGGACTGCGCCTTCGGGCAAGATTTCAGGAAGATGGAGGATCAGTGGGACGAGGAGGAGTTCATCATATACTGTATGACTGTGCACACCGACCTTCCCGTGTTCTCCGAATTCTTCTCCATGATCGGAGGTGAATACGATCAGAGTCCTCTTGTCCAAGCCCTCTTTTTTCAAATAGTCGAACAGTTCCACTATCTGGTCGTCCATCTCCCGTATATCCCCGTCATAAAGTGCGATGAGGTGTTCGATATCTTTGGGAGTCACTTCTAGCAGTCCCGAATTAATATCGTCGATCTGGTCGATACTCCCGGAGATCGGGCCGGAATAACCCGGGCTGAACATCGTGTCATAAGGGGGGATGGGATTGTAGGGAGCGTGGGGTTTATAGGAATGGAGAAAGATAAAGAAATTGTTATTTTTCTCTTTTTCGATAAACCCGATTATTTCTTGGATCTTCCTCCACACATCCCGATGGGGAGAGGTGAACTCAATGTATGACTCAAAGCCCTCCGAAAGGCCATAGTCCGAGCTCATCTGACCGCCTCCTACAATAGCCCAAGTCCGGTACCCGTTGTTGTAAAGAAGTTCAGCAAGGGTGTCGATCTTTGGATTCATGGTGCTTTCTCTGATCAAATTAACTTTGTGGAAAGATGGATAGAGGGATGTGAGCATGGACATATGCGAGGACACTGTATAGGGAGCCTGAGCGACAACTTGTTTAAAAAGAACGCTCTCCTTCGATAAAGCATCGAGATGAGGAGAAGTATCTCTTGTGTAACCATAACAGCCCAGATGATCGGCTCTTAGTGTATCCATGGATATCATTACTACATTGAGTTTTGGCTGCGGATTTTCCTTTTCGATGAGTACAGGATTTACCCATGCTGAGTAACAGCTATTCGTATCGGAATTTATTGACTTGGTGCTAAAGGTGAAGGTTATGGTCCGTTCCGCATAATCTTCCAAATCGACGTCGTAGGAGAACCATTGCTTATCTCCATCCTTTTTTTCCGGATTCAATGAAGCGTGGAAGACCTGTTGTTCAAGATCTTCTTTGGAATTGCCTATAGTGACAGTGAAAGTAACCTCTCCCTTAACATTATTCCATGCTTCATTCACGATCCCATAGCCGAATCGAAGAGACGTTTTCCCGTTTATTTTTTTTGTAAAGGAAAAGGACGTAGGAGGGATGGCGAGAATGACATTCTTGGAGCGCAGTCCTCTTGGCGAGCTTTTTCCCGGGCGCTTTTTTATTTTTAACTTAAGGGGATGCATGGGACTTTCATTAGTGTTGTCCCAATTTAGATTTTCAGTGATGAATTTTTCTAATTCAGGATCTAGGGATAATAGTGGGGGTTCCTCAGCATTTTTTGTATCTTGTGTGAGAACAGATTCACCGATAGGAGTTTCATGAAATGTTAACGTCTCATAGTGATCAATGATCCGGTAAAGATTCCCTTGAGTTTTTTGCCCCTGCTTGCACGTGTGAAAACTCAAAAAAATGAAAAGGAGAAAGTTGATTATCAACAGAAGAGATCGACACGTTTTTCGGTGGCGGCTTTTCTGGTTTTTCTGGGAGATTTGCATTCCAACTCCTCATTATACTGGCAATTTTGGATAAGTAAAGCGTGTCTTACGGGATGTATCCTGTTACTAAAAAGCAGAGAAATAAAGAATGCTACTTTATGT
>CAZXJE010000333.1:3365-3482 GCA_964640835.1 uncultured Eubacteriales bacterium | reverse complement strand
CGAATGGGCTACAACGAAGGCTTTGTAGTGAGATCGGTTCGCCCGTAGGGTAAAAGATGCTGACAATAAAATATTGAGTTCTCTTTTAATGAAAGTTTTACTATATAGATTTGTCAG
>CAZXJE010000333.1:0-3355 GCA_964640835.1 uncultured Eubacteriales bacterium | reverse complement strand
GCCCAGAGGGTAAAAGATGCTGACAATAAAATTGTAAAAGTTTTTAGAATATAAACTTGTCAGAAGCTTTTATGAGTGATTCAACTTAAGCGCGGCTGCGGAGGTATGAGACCATTTTAGGAACGACAAGAGGAACAACATCGGGGAGCATGTGAGGCATCAAGTTATCCATCACCTTGGGCATCATATCCGGCATCTGCTCTTCCATATAATCGGGCATGGGGATCCGGTCGGCCACCCTCAATAGCATGGCCGGCATCACTTTGGGCATCATCCCGGGAAGAAGCTTGGGGAAAAGAATCGGGAATATCGGCTTCATGAGTGCGAACATGACATCGCCGACAAAACCCATCTTTCCGATGGCGCGCATCATCTTGCCCATTCCCATGGGCATGGCGTCCAACATTTCGGGCCACATGGAATCCATCAACTCGGCAAATCCCTGAGGTGTCATGAGGTCGATCATTCCCTCGAACACCGCCCACTGTTTCATCACTTCAGGGCTGGGGTCCTCGAACTCTTTGCCAAGAGCTTTACAGGCGAAAACGGCCAGGTCGCCGATCTCGACGGGAACGTTCTTTTTGTCCTTTGTGACTCTCAGCTGAAATTCACAGCATGGACACAGGCCCAGGACGGTATCTGCCTGGATATCTACGGCCTCGGATAGACGAGATTCTCCGATATCTGCGGCGATAGGTGGTTCCTTTATCAGTGTGAGAACGCTTCCGCAGCAGTGGCCCTCTTCACGGTTATGGGCCATCTCTTCGAATTCGACTCCCGGGACGGCCTTGATCAGCTCCCGGGGTTCTTCATAAACACCCGAAACCCGTCCGATATGGCAGGAATCATGCCATGTGACCTTCTTGTTTATGGGGTGAGTGTATTTGAATTCCCCGCTTTTGATCTTTTCTGCCACAACCTCGCTGTAGTGTTTCGCTGTGATGTTATAATCCATCCCGAGTTTTTTGGCCCAGTCGGCATAGGTGTGTCTCCACATCATATCACAGGCCGGACAGGATGAGATCACTGTATCGGCACCGATTGCCTTTACGGATTCGATATTCTTCCTCATGATTCTCTCGAAGGTATCCCATTTCCCCGCAACAAGCATTGGGGTTCCGCAGCAGTTTTCTACGTTTCCGAGATAGGAAAAATCGACACCCGCAGCATCGAGGAGAGTTGCGGTGGCACGACCGATGTCATTTTCGACATAGGAGGCCGTGCATCCCACAAAATAGGCATTCTTGCTTTTTGTGCCCGGACCGTGTTTATCCTTGAGCTCTTCTGGGAACCAATCGGACCTATTCTTCCTGTAGCCCGCCCAGATGTTTCCCTCTGCGTTGAGGGCAGCATTCATCATTTCGAAAGGAGGGAAAGTCATCCTCTTGTCTTCGTGGATGAGTTTGCCGCGCAGTTTCATCCAGGAGGATTCGATAGGAAGGGCGGCCGAGCAGCGAAGGTTACAGAACTCACATGTAGTACAGACAAGCATGGTGTCCACCATGAACTGGTTCCATTCCTGGCGGCCTTCCATGTACTCCCTCAGCCAGTACCATTTCCCGCGTGGAGATTGGCTTTCCCAGCCTCGGCCGAAGAACTGGTCGCACTCGTCAAGACAGTATCCGCACTGGGAGCATCCATAGGCGTACCAGGCGACATCGGGTGGAATGCCGCGGACCGGCTTTTCAAAACGTTCTCCCACTTGAGTGACCACACTGTTCCCGAAGGGACGAACCATCGGTTCGAAGATATTGACCACGTTCAGGGCCGAGCCTACCAGGCTTCCTCCAACTACTTTATCCGGATTCAGGATCTTTTTGGGGTCGACTTTTTTCTTGTGAGATTTGAGTCGCTTGGCCCGGTCTTTTCCCATGATACTCTCTATTTTACTGGTGAAATACAGGCCTGTTGAGTAAGGACGGCCACCATGCTTCTTAGCTATTTTCATGATAGTCAGCACGAGCCCGAACACAAAATTGTAGGAGAATTTTCTCTGGTCGCTGGGGATGAATCCAAGGATGACAACTTCGGGTTTTCCATCAATGCCTTTTTTGATAATAACACCTTCCTTAACGACCGGCTGGTTCACTTTATCTTCGATCTCTTCCATGACATCGCCCAATTTATCCAAAGGTACGACAACTTCCGCGGGGACGAGGGAAGGCCCCAGCCTTTTAACGACCATCAGTTTGAACCTATTTTCCCACTCATGGTCAGCGATCTCCTGGCTGAGGATCTCGCCTTCGCAGCGCTTAATGATTTCGGGCAACTTGGGAACGATCTTTTCCCGGTCGGCTTCGCGGAAGGCGATGGTTGCGATGTAGGCTGCGGGCAGGATGACTTTGTGCTCGACGGGACGACCAAAATGTGTCATCACAGGAGCACGATTTTTCATCTCGGCCATACGGGGATTGATGAAAATGAGAGACCAGATCGGCATGTCCTGATTGATAAATTCCTCGAAGATCCGGGCGAGTTTGTGAGCATCAGGACAGGCGATGGCCGCAACGCCGATATCGGTCAGTTTCTGGACGTTGATGGTCATCTGGCTGATGAATCCTGTGGTGCCTTCGGCATCAGCAATCACATCCAATCCATCCCCTGAATACTCTTTGATCTCACCACTGGGAAGCACAACTCTGGCGCTCTCCACGTTTTCTGCAAACCAGCCGTACTCGTAGGAACCGAGGCCAGCGCCTCCTTGGGCAAGCCATCCGCCAGCCGAAGAGGAAGGATAGCTTGTGGGATAGAGCCGGATGGTCAATCCCTCTGGACTGAGTTCTTTGTCGAGCTGCTCCCAGGTGATGCCGGGTTGGATAGTGACTTTCTCTCCGTCTTTGTCTATGGAAATGACGTCTTTCATTCTGTAAAAATCGACGACGATTCCGTTTCGGGTGGGGATGATACCACCGTATCCTGACGAGCCTTTTCCCCGTGGCGTTAAGGGAATCCTGTGTTCATGCGCCCATTGGATCAATTCTACAAGTTCCTCTTCGTTCTGGGGTTGGACAACAACATAAGGAATTGTGTTTCCGATCAAAGGCTTAAAAAGACTGGGCATCGCTGCGATATCATGGGAATAGAGCAATCGCTCCACTGGATTAAAATTGGCCCTCTCGCCAAATTTTTCGAGGAGCCACTCTTGATTTTTTTTCGAAAGCTTAGCCATCTCCTGCCCTCCTTAAAGGTAGCATCTTTGTATCAAAATCATGATTGTTTTTCAAATGGATTTTTATATTCGAATATTAGAATATAGTATTCTAATGGATTTTTTAAAAATTATCAACTGTATTCTTATTACCAGGAGTTCCCCCAAAAATTTTAGGGATCGAAGAGATGAAGCTGATTATTCTCT
>CAZXJE010000332.1:0-3495 GCA_964640835.1 uncultured Eubacteriales bacterium | reverse complement strand
GTGGCGATGTCCACATCAAAGATGATGGAAGCGGCAGCCTCAGCATCCGGGATGTTAAAGGAAAAGTTTTCAAGTAAACGCGGTCCAATGCCACCGACTAAAAGGCATTTTACGAGACCTTAGAAAAGTTCGAGAAAGAGTAGAGGTGTTTTTGATCAAACCTGATTGCTAGGCCAGGCTCCGTAACGCTTCGACATTCCGCCGATCATCTGGATCTTCTGGAAGAGTGAGGCGTGCGCTCACAGCGGCGACAAAGTCCTCATCCGTTAATGCAATCCGATGATCTTTGACCGTAATGATGATGACATCATCCGTTCGTTCGAGACCGGGTGGATTCTCCTTCTCCTGTACGGCAAAGAGCGAGAGCTGGACTCTCCACATCAGCCGAAACTCCGCCTCTTCCTCTCCGACAAAAACGCCCATATCATCTCCATGAGTGGCGTATTCAGAGGTGATGTGCCATATCTGAGAATGGAGCGGATAGGGGCCTATAGACGTTTGGATCTTGGCTCCGAGGCCCAATTTTGCCCACGCCTCTCTCACACGGGCCTGGCGGCTGCTCCACTGCTCAAGAATGTCCTCATTGGAGAGATTAGCCCGGTTTTGGATCATCTGCGCATTAAAAGCATCAAAATCTTTGAATCCTGAGATAAAATCTACAACATTGCCTTTGAGACAGGCCTCGTTGTATTCTTCATCACTATCAAGATGGGCGACCAGTTCTCGTACAGTCCACCCCTCACAACGAGTGGGTCTCTTCCACTCTTCGGCTTTCAGGCTGTCGAGAAGGAATTGAATCCGTCCAACTTCTAGATCTAACGTCAAAAAAGGATCTTGATCGGGCAAATAGAATTTTTCCTGGCTCATCTTTTCTTTCGCGCCTTCTTCGATCCCAATATCCCTCCTTGCAAGAACAAGCCGGCACCAAGGACGAATCCAAGATTGTACCAGAAACCGTTGTTATGCACTTCATATAAACGGACAGTTTTACTGAATATGGAGATGATAAATGTTATGGGAGCAATGAGTCCATGCCATAGGCCCTTCAAAAATCCGGCAACTTTCCCCTCGCTATCTGGAGTTTTCTCAAAATCATTCGGGCCTGGGGCACAGGATGCCAAAATAAATATCAACAGAAAAACAATTCCAAAGATTTGATAGGGTTTCATCTTACCTCCTCCCTAAATGTATATCAGAAATGCGGGAGGAAAAAAAGATATCCTGGACAATAATCAGTTCTTTTTTTTGATGATCTCTACCAGTGCCTCCAAGGCTCTGGAATCATCGCTGTCGCCCAAACAGTAGATCGCACTTTTCCTTACGGAGGGATTGGGATGTTCGTTGGCGATCTTTATGAGGTAAGGGACACCTTCACCATCGGGAAGGTCCTCAAGGGCATAAACCGCTCGCTTCTGTACTTGAGTGTCGCTGTCGTTAAAAGCAAATTCTTCCAGAGCTTTTATTGCCTTGTGGGAAGCCTTGTCTCCCAAGGTCGAGATCGCCCGGCGCCGGATTTCTCGATGATCGGCATTTCGGGCCAAAGCGATCAAGCCATCTGTAGCCGCAGGCATCTCGAGGTCTTCCAGTCCGGAGACAGCTCTCTTTCGGACATGTAAGGATCGATCATGATGCGCTGCTTCCAAAAGGAGCTCGAGTGATCGCTCAGAATTCTGGTCTCCCAGTTCGATCGCTGCCCTCCCCCTGAGATTCTCCGAAGCCCGACTTTCTAGAACTTTCTTCAGGAAAGGAACCACTAATTCGGGTTTGGAATGGAAGCCGATGGCACCAATAAGTCTTTTCTGGAATTTCTCATTTTTTGTCGATCCATAGAGTTTGCTGAGGAAAGAAACGCTCTCTGCGTCATTTGCCTTATCCAACCAAAAGAGAGGGAATCCATTCGGATCGAAAGGAACGGAGAGGTTATTATATCTTATGCCTTGGGGCTGAGTAGAAAGTGGCTTGTATAAAAACAGGATCGCCACATCCTTCCAGACTTTACGCTGCTCTTTATTGGGATTGTCCAGTTCTTCAAGAGCTTTCTGGGCAATTCTCTTAACCTGTTCTTCACCGGACAGGTCGGGGGCCATCTTTTGTCCATATATGAGTTCTCCCAGAGATTTTCCCTCTACTAGATCGAGCGTATGATAAGAAGAGCTGTACGTGTATCTGCCGGTCGAGGCAAAAAAGGTGTTCTCACCCATGAGATGCTGGATGCTGTAAGCCACCCAAAAACCATCGCTAAATCCCTTTCTTTTTGCGCTCTCTACAGCCCATCCCCAACGGGCCTCGAGTTTTTCGGCAGGCCTGGGGTGATGGCAAACCTGGGAAGCGATTGAAATTCCTGCCACAACGGCCAAACCAAGAACAAGGAAGATCGGGAGAAGCAGTCTGCGCACAGCCCTATTCCTTTTTCTCGAGGACCTTCATCAAAGCTTCTCGGGCTTTGGGAGTTCCGATCTCACCCAGCGCAGAAACCGCATCTGCTCTCAGTCTCACATTTTTATCGTTCAGGGCGATATCTTCAAGAATCGGGACAGCATCATCGCTTTCGGTATCTCCGAGAGCATGTATGATCGTGCGTTTTATATCTGGGTCCTGTTCAGTCTTTAATATCGCCGTAAACATTTCGATTGCAGCGGGGCCTTCAATGTCTTCGATGCTGTGCAATGCTGCCTTACGTACGGAGGGAAACTTCGACTTTTTATAGATCTCTAAAAGCATTGCAGGATCGCCACTCTCCATATCTTCGATCTTGTCCTCAAGGGCATACACAGCCGCTTTTGCCAGTTCCTCATTATCGGAACTTAAAGCGATTCTGTAGAGGATGTCAGCACTCTCTTTGTCTTCGTAATCCTCGATAGCATACAGTGCGGCTTTTTTGAGTTCCACATCGGCATCCGATTCCAAAACCTCATTCAGGATCGGCAAAGCTTCTTTAAGCTCCATATCTTCGAGGGCATAGACGGCGGCCTTGCGTAACTCCATGTCTTTCTCTTCGAGCGCGATCGCCCGCAAGAGGGGCAGCACAGCTTCGTCTTCGAGATCCTCTATTACATATATGGCGGCCTTTTTCACCTCGGCAGACTTGGCTTCTCTCATGATCTTCTGAAGTGCAGGAATAACATCCGGGTGATCGACCTCCTCCAGTGCATAGACGGCCGCTCTGGCCAGTTCTTCGTCTTGCTCTTCCACGGCCACTTTGGCAAGGACGGGGATCACAGCCGGATTTTCAGTTTCCCCGAGCGCATTTAAAGCGGCTCTTTTAACTTTGAGATCGTCATCCTCCCTGACCACTCTCATCAACACTTCAATCACATCCTCCTCTTCCCTGTCTTCGATGGCATAAACAGCCCGCCGGCGCAGGTCAGGGTCTGAGTCGTTCATGGCGATATCTTTCAACTTTTCATAAGCCTGAGGAGATTCAAAATCTTCAAGAACACTTATAATTCGCTGGCGAAGATTTCTATCCTCTCGAGATTGATCATACAGTTTGGC
>CAZXJE010000331.1:2512-3512 GCA_964640835.1 uncultured Eubacteriales bacterium | reverse complement strand
CTGCAAATCGAGATCGTTGATACGGACCGAACCCCCTCCTATTTCCACGCCGTTAAGGACGAGGTCGTAGGCCTTAGCCCTCACGCGCTGCGGCTCTTTCTCCAGAAGAGCGATATCCTCTTCGACAGGAGATGTGAAAGGATGATGTTTGGACACGAGACGTCCCTCCTCCTCGCTCCACTCAAAAAGCGGAAAATCCGTCACCCAGGCGAATTTGTACGCCTCTGTCCCAAGGACCTGTTGAGCGATAAACTCCTGCCGGACCGCACCGAGAACACGGAGTACCATATCCCCTGCATCTGCCACTAAAAGGACAAGATCATCGTTATCCGCTCCGCAACGTTCCCATATCCTCCCCAAGTTTTCCTCAGAGATCTTTAAGGAAGACTTGAATCCGTCTGGTTTTTTTATCCATATGATCCCCTTAGCCCCAAGATCCTTTCCTTTCTCGTTGAGCTTGTCCAGCTGGCTCCGAGATAGATCTCCCCTCCTCTTCAGAACTAATCCTCTCAGCTCACCTCCCGCAGAAAGAGCGCCCTTTATAATCTCTGAATCGAGTTGAGAGCCCAAATCTGTTAGATCCACAATTTCCAGATCCATCCGGAGGTCGGGTTTGTCCGTACCGTACTTGTTCATACTCTCCTCATAGCTCAAATGAGGGAAGGGACGCAAGACATCGACGCCGATGAGGCTAAAAACAGAGGCCATCAATCCTTCGATCACCCGGAAAACGTCCTCGCTTCCGACGAAGCTCATTTCCACATCGATCTGGGTGAACTCGGGTTGGCGGTCTGCTCTGAGGTCCTCATCTCGAAAACAGCGGACGATCTGGAAGTAGCGGTCAAATCCCGCGATCATCAAAAGCTGCTTGAAGATCTGAGGGGATTGCGGAAGAGCAAAAAACCGACCTTTGTAGATACGGCTGGGCACAAGGTAATCTCTCGCTCCGTCTGGAGTGGATTTCGTGAGGAAGGGCGTGTCGATCTCATAAAATCCTTGG
>CAZXJE010000331.1:0-2502 GCA_964640835.1 uncultured Eubacteriales bacterium | reverse complement strand
TCTTGAGCTTGCGGAGGGTCAGCAACGACAAAAGGAGGAACATCCGATGGCCTCAAAACCTCAAAATCTTTGGCCTCAATTTCGATCTCTCCCGTGGGAAGCTGGGGATTTTTCATTTTTTCGGCTCTTTCCCTCACGATTCCCCGGATCCCGACAACATCTTCCATCCTCACCTTCTTGGCTTCCTCCAGAAGGTTTTTGGCCTCAGAAGAGACAACAATTTGAACAACCCCCTCTCTATCCCTGAGGTCGATAAAGATCAGGTTTCCGATGTCTCTCTGTTTGTTGACCCAACCGAGCAGAGCCACTTCTTGACCGACATGCTCTGCGCGGAGCTCTCCACAATAATTGGTTCTTCTCCACTGTTTTTGTTCTGTGGATTTCATGTTGACCCCTTCTTCGGTTTATCAAGTATCACGAAGGCATTTGGACTTGGGTGAGGATATCGTCTGCGCTAACTTCCTGCTGTTCTCCTGTTTCCATGTTTTTTAGCTGATACCTGTTCGCCTTCACTTCATCCTCACCTATAATAAGCACCCAGGCCGCTCCCAGTTTATTGGCACGGCTCATCTGATTTTTCAAGTTTCGATCCCTGTATTCGATAAGGCATTCAATCCCGTCTTTTCTCAGTTGCCTTGCCAGGTCCATTCCCGCGTTTTTCGCTGCATTCCCTAAAAATGCGATGTAGAGGAAGGATTCCTTCTTTTCCTTGAAAGGAACGATAGAAAGAAACCGCTCTAAACCCATGGCAAAACCAATCCCGCAGATGTCCGGACCTCCGAACTCTTTCATCATGTCATCATAGCGCCCGCCGCCAAGAATAGCATCTTGTGCGCCCAGCTTGGATGAGATGATCTCGAACGTGGTTTTGGTGTAATAGTCAAGGCCACGGACCAAACGGGGCTCCAGCCGGTAGGAGATCCCGTACGATCCCAAGTGAACTTTGAACAGCTTGAAATGTTCCTCACACTCCGGACAGAGAAAATCCGTGATCTTCGGAAAATCCTGAGACAGCTCCCGACACTTTTCCTCTTTACAGTCGAAGATCCGTAAAGGATTGAGATCTATCTTCCTTTGGCAATCGTCACAAAGGTTTTCTCTCACCCCTTCCGCTGCCTGCTTCAGCTCACGGTGATAGGGAGGACGACAGGCTTGACACCCCACCGAATTGACCAAGATCTCCGTGTCCGTGACATTCAATCTTCTTAGGAGAAAATCCGCCATCTCAACGATCTCCGCATCGATGGCCGGGTCTTTTTCACCAAAGACTTCGATATCGATCTGATGGAACTGGCGATAGCGACCTTTCTGCGGCTTGTCATAACGAAACATGGGCCCGAAAAAATAATACCTCATGGGCTGGGACTGAAGATGGAGACTGTGGTCCATTATCGCACGCACGACAGAGGGAGTGTACTCGGGCCTAAGTGTGAGAGACCGGCCCCCCTTATCCAGAAAAGTGTACATCTCTTTGGTGACCACATCAGATGTTTCCCCCGTCCCTTTTTCAAAAAGCTCTGTGGGCTCGAACACAGGAGTACGGATCTCTCTGTACCCATAGAGCTCGAAGATCTCTCTGGCGACAAATTCGACCTTTTGCCATTTTCTCGCTTCGGATGGCAGAATATCCTTGGTGCCCTTAATGGCAGCGATCTTTTTTTTCGGATTTGCGCTCATTTCTCAGTAAAAACCCCTATCTTCCTGAATTTCCGGTATCTGTGTTCTCGCCTCTCCTCTTCATCCATCATCTCCAATCTTTTTAACGTCGCATTCAAGTGTTTATCCACATTTTTAAATGTTGTATCAAAATCGATGTGTGCTCCTCCCGGAGGCTCTGGGATTATCTTGTCGATGATATCGAGCTCAAGAAGGTCCTGAGCCAAAAATTTGAGGTTTTCTGCAGCCTGGGGGACAGCCCCTTGATCCTTCCAGAGTATCGCTGCGCACCCCTCAGGTGAAATGACCGAATAGAAGGAGTTTTCCAGCATCAAGATGGCATCACCTACTCCAACAGCCAGGGCTCCACCGCTGCCGCCCTCACCGATCACGATGTTGACGACAGGAACCTTCAGTTTCGAGATCTCCCTCAGGTTGTAGGCGATGGCCTCCGCCTGTCCATGTTCCTCTGCCTGGATCCCAGGATAGGCACCGGGTGTATCGATGAGAGTGACGATCGGAAGGCCGAATTTCTCTGCCATTTTCATCACACGGAGCGCCTTGCGATACCCTTCAGGGTTGGGCTGTCCGAAGTTGCGGGCGATCCTCTGCCGGGTCGTTCTCCCTTTCTGGTGCCCTATGAACGCCACAGAGCGGCCCCTGTAAAATCCCAATCCGGCGACAATGGCCGGGTCATCTGCAGAACGGCGGTCGCCGTGTATCTCCATGAAGTCCGCGGTGAGGGCTTCCAGGTAATCCAGAGTATACGGCCGCTGGGGATGGCGAGCGATTTGGACAGTCTGGAGAGGGGTTAGTGTGGGGACGAGCCTCTCCCATTCCAAACCG
>CAZXJE010000330.1:0-3527 GCA_964640835.1 uncultured Eubacteriales bacterium | reverse complement strand
ATCAACTCACCCTATGCGTTGTACTATCTGATAACAGTGATGTCTCATATAGGGCTGCTGATCACAGCCGCGTTTTTCGGAAATTCAGCCTACAGAGATTTTAAAGAGAATACATACGGACTGAACTTCTCGTATCCCATCTCCAAGCTGGAATATCTCTCCAGTAAGTATGTCGCGGCAGTTGCCAGCACGATGTTCGTGTTTTCCGGAATCGGGATAGGCGCATTCCTGACCTCCCTGTCCCCTATCGTGAATCCCGATAAAATCAGTCCCGCTAATCTGTTGGCTATCCTCCAACCCTATCTGATAGGCGTCTTACCGAATGTCTTATTTGCCGGAGCTCTTTTTTTCACCCTTTCCTTATTGACTAGGAAATTTTTTCCAGTGTATGCGGGGCTGGTCGGACTGGTGATCGGGTATGGTGTAGCGACAAGTCTGGCACGAACTCAGAATCGTCTTCTGGCATCTCTTTTCGATCCATTCGGCCAGATTTCTGCCGGAGGATTTACGAATTACTGGACAGCTGCACAGAAAAACACGCTTTTTGTGCCTTTGGCGGGCAATCTTCTCCTCAACCGGATGTTATGGATCGCCTTGGCCGCAGCCCTGCTAATTTTCACTTACCACAAATTTCGATTGTCACACATCATTGAATCAAAAAAACAGAAACAAGAAACTCGCGAACAAAAAAACCAGTGTGGTTCATCTCAATTCATTCTGGCCGATAAAAAGATTCGAGTGACACAACTCTTTCATTTTAAAAATCATCTCCATCAAGCTTTAACGGCATCTTTCCATGAGTTCAGAGGATTGGTTAAAAACGTGTATTTTCTGATCATTCTTTGTCTAGGAATCGGATTCATTTTTCTTCTGGGATTCAGGAATGTCGGCTTGATCCGTGGGACTTTGACCTATCCTGTGACTTCTCAGGTGTTGGACACAACAAAGAATACTCTTTACCTCTTCAGCCTTGTTATCATCCTCTTCTGCTCGGGTGAGCTTGTCTGGCGGGAGAGGAAAAAACGCGTGCAGGAGATCTACGATGTGCTTCCGATCCCTGAGTGGGTCCCTTTCATGGGAAAATTGGGCGCGATCTTTTATGTCCAAATTTTATTAGTGACCGTCGTTTTTATTTCCGGAGTTATTATCCAACTTTTGCATGGATACACACATTTTGAGCTGGGTCTGTATTTCCAGGAACTGTTCGGCATCCGCCTGGTGTATTTCTTGCTTATCTCTGTGTTTGCCATGTTCGTGCAGATTATCATAAACAAAAAATTTCTGGGCTATATCCTAACGATGCTCTTTATCGATGATTTCTTTCCCTCCATCGGATTGGAGCATCATTTGTGGCGAGTGGGAAAAACACCTGCTTACATTTATTCTGAGATGAACAAGTACGGTCCATATCTTAAGTCGATCCTCTTTTACAACCTCTACTGGATCGCTTTTGCCTTATTGCTGGTAGTTTTCTCTATGCTCCTCTGGATCAGGGGAAATGACACTCGGTTCAAACACCGGATCAAAGCCGTAAAAGCACGGCTGACAGGAGCAAAGCTGAGGGCAGCTTCGATCGGAGTTTTCGCTTGTATCCTGCTCGGCAGTTTTATCATCTACAACACTAAGATACTCAACACATTCGAGTCTACGAAACAGGTGGAAAAACAAAAAGTCGATTATGAAAAAAGATTCAAAAGATATGAGGATATACTTCAACCGCACATCACAGATATCACGATACAGGTCGACATCTATCCTTACAAAAAAAAGGCCAAATCACGAGGAAGGATGGTTCTTGAAAATAAAACAGACCAGTACATCAACGAAATATTTATCCAAGCTCCCAAAAAAGGGCGAATTAACACATTGAAGCTGGATGTGCCATGGTCCCTCAAAGAGTCTGCCAAAGAGCACGGTGTATATGTTCACACTCTCGAAGATCCCATGAAACCAGGTCAAACACTGTTTTTGGATTTCGACTTCGAGCTTGCTGAAAAAGGTTTCAAGAACAACAGAGCCACCAGGCATATGGTAAAAAATGGAACCTTCCTCTATCCGTTCCATACAGTGCCGGCAGTGAGCTATGATCCCTACGCTCAATATGAGCTTGAAGATAACGACAAAAGGAAGAAGTACGGGCTACCACCTAAAAAAAGGATCCAATCCATAGACGATGAGAAGGCCAAGATGAACACTTTTGTCAAAGATGCAGACTGGATAAATTTTGAAGCAGTGGTAAGCACAAGCGATGACCAGATCGCATTGAGCCCGGGTGAACTCATCAACGAGTGGACAGAGGGAGACAGGCACTATTTTCACTACAAAACTCAAGATAGGATTCTGAAGTATTTTTCATTTATCTCCGCGAGATACCGGGTCAAAAAAGACAGATGGAAGGATGTGGGAATCGAGATCTTCTACCATCCGGGCCACGAGTACAACATCGACATGATGATCGATGGTGTTAAGAAATCTCTGGAGTACTTCACCACAAACTTCAGTCCGTACCAATACAAAACCGTCAAGATCGTTGAATTTCCCAAGTATGCACTCTATGCAGAGGCCTTCCCTAACCTCATCCCTTTTTCTGAAGGCTATGGTTTCATCGCCAAATTTGACAATACCAAAGTCGAGTATGTCTTCAGAGTTACAGCCCATGAGGTCGGTCACCAATGGTGGGCTCACCAGGTGATCGGGGCATATGTGGAGGGACAATTTATTCTGACTGAAACCATGGCCCAGTACTCAGCCCTCATGGTCATCAAAAAAGAATATGCCCCAGAAAAGATCGACGATTACATAAAACTCAAAATGGACCAGTATCTGAGAGGTAGAGCGCGGGAACGGGAGGAGGAAGTTCCTCTGATCCGATCGAACCTCGATGTGCCCTACGTCAATTATGAAAAATCGATCGTTGTCATGAATGCGCTCCAGGACTACATCGGTGAAGACAATCTGAACAGGGCCCTTAAAAAATTCATCCAAAAATATGCCTTCGAAGAACCTCCTTACGTCACAGCAAGAGAATTCCTCGCGTACATAAAAGAGGCCACGCCTGATGACCTGTTATACCTCATCACAGACATGTTTGAGACCATCACGCTATATGAGAACAGGGCCATGCGTGCCACATACCGGGAATTGGAGAATGGCCAATATCGAGTCGATCTCGAGATCGAGGCACAAAAATTCAGGGCGGACGGAATCGGTCGCGAAACCTCCATCGATATGAACGATTCCATAACTTTTGGAGTCTTCGGAGCTCAGAACGAGGTCCTCTATTCAGCCAAACACTGGATCCAGTCGGGAAAAAATGAATTAAGCTTTGTTGTAGACAAGAAACCTGAGAGAACCGGCATCGATCCCAACTACCTCCTCATCGATAAAAATACAGACGATAATATCGTCAGAATTGTGAAAGAGAGCTCATCACAATATTGAGTCCCTTTCGAGATAGAATCAGAGGAGATGTTTTCGCTCCTGTCAGATTTTTAACGCCATTCACTCATCACTTTCTCGGCGTCTGC
>CAZXJE010000329.1:0-3568 GCA_964640835.1 uncultured Eubacteriales bacterium | reverse complement strand
TCTCCAGGCTTACGATTATCTTTACCTCTACCAGAACCATACATGCACTCTTCAGATGGGGGGGGATGACCAATGGGGCAACATTCTGGCGGGTGTTGACCTCATCCGTCGAGTTGAAGGAGCCAAGGCAGAGGCTTTAACCTTTCCACTTTTAACAACCGCATCTGGTGCCAAGATGGGAAAGACAGCAACGGGTGCAATTTGGCTGGATGCTGATCTGCTCAGTCCCTACGACTTCTATCAATACTGGGTGAACTGTGACGACCGCGATGTGGGCCGTTTTCTCAGACTCTTCACTTTTCTCCCTATGGAGGAGATCAAGAAGCTGGAATCCTTGGAGGGGAGCGACATCCGGAAAGCTAAACAAGTTTTAGCGTTTGAAGCCACACACATTACCCATGGGGAGAAAGAAGCGCAGGAAGCACAATCGGCCGCTGTGGCCGCTTTTGGGATCGGCAAAGAAAAAACAGATCAGGATATGGAAGCCATGCCCACAACTGTCATCTCAAGTTCCCGGCTTTCCAAGGGCATCAGCCCGACGGAGATCTTTGCTGAGGTGGGCCTCACGAGCTCCAGAGGAGAAGCCCGCCGATTGATCAAGCAGGGCGGGCTGTACGTGAATGATAAGCGTTTGGATAGCCTGGATGATGTGCTTAATGAGGAGAGTTTAGCGCCAGATGGCATCCTCCTCCGTGCGGGAAAAAAGAAATATCACCGTCTTCTAGTCGAATAAGCCTTCCATTTATCCGAATATGTTGATTTTAAAAACAGAGTCCATAAGCCAGTTGATGCCCACAAATAATATAGCAATGGGAATGACTATTCTCATCCACCAATAGAGGAAAATTGAAAAGGATTTTTTTCTTCCCTCTGAGAATTCTTTTAATGCATCTGCCCTTTTAATACACCAAACTGCTGTAATGACTGCAAAGAGGGAGCCAAGCGCTTGCATTCCCGAGCCGAAAGTTAAATCCCACGGGATAAAAATTTTGTAGTTAATCATAGGGGGTATAGAGAGGATATAACAAATGCCAATGACCAAAAAGACGACTTTTTTTCTCTCCATTCTAGTGTTGTCAACGATTCCACCGACAAGCACCTCAAAAGCTGCGACGTCGGATAGGTAGGCTGCTCCGAAGAGTCCCAAGAAGAAGAGAAGACCGAAAAGCCATCCTGCAGGCATGAGTTCAAACGTTTTAGGTAAGGTTGTGAAGATCAAACCAGGCCCGGAAGCAGGCTCGAGCCCAAAGGAAAACACAGCGGGAAAAATGGCAAAGCCTGCTAAGATTCCTGCTGTGGAGGCTCCGATACCGGTTAAGAGTGCATTTTTTGGAATATTGTCCTTTTTGTTAAGGTATGACCCGTAAATGACCATAAAGGTTCCCCCTAAAGACATCGAGAAAAAAGCCATGCCAAGTGCGGCAGCCATGACAGATGGAGTCAGTTCGTTGAATCGGAAGCCTCCAATATACCATTTTATTCCTTCGCTAGCTCCATCGAGAGTGACAGATCGGACAATGAGAATAACTAACGTAATAAAGAGGAAAGGAACAGCAACCTTACTGACTTTTTCTATGCCTTTTTTTAAACCTTTGATGAGTACGACACCGCAAGTCATCATGACAAAGGCGGTCGTCATGAGTTGCAACAGGAAAGGGGTAAGCTTAAAACCTACCTGAGGGGGAAGTACAGCAGAGGCGTCGAATTTTCCTCCGAAGGCATGGACTATTTCTGCTATGGCATGAAATCCGACCCACCCAATAGCGTTGGTGTAATAACCTGTGGCGAAAAAAACGATAAGAAAAAAAAATCCTCCGAGGTACTTTCCTCCAGGGAAATTTCCCTTTTCAAATGCTCCTAATGTGCCTCTCTGGGTGTGTCGACCGAGAGCCCATTCAGCCATAAGTGCTGGGATTCCTACGAAGAGAACAATCGCTATGTAAAAGAGGACAAAAGCAGCTCCACCAAATTTTCCGACCATGTAGGGAAAGCGCCAGACTGCACCCAGTCCAACAGCCACGCCGATCATTGTCATCAATATTCCAAAGAACGAAGTAAAAGTTTCTCTTTTTTGATTTTCCATTTCCGGATTCATCTTAGCGATATATTCTTTCTATATTTCGCAAATTGATTATGTGCTTACCAATCTCATTATTTCGAGAGGTGTTACTCAAATTAATCGGTTGAGAATTGAAGAATAGCCATATTGAAATGCTTGATACAATTGTGCTTGGAAAAGAATTAGAAGAGGAATAGAAAATGTCAATCTTGTTGTTCGATATTTGAGTCTGGGTAATATCGTACGAGGCTGAGAGTCTCGTCATTTTTTATTCAAAATACAATTATCGATCTCAGCGATTCACCCCTCCGCATCACATCAAAGGCATCATTGATGTCTTCCAGCTTAAACCTATGTGTCACGACCGGGTCGAGTTGAATTTTCCCTGTTCGAACCATCTCGATGATCTTCGGATAGTCTACTGGACGGCAACCCAGGGAACCTTTGATCTCGATCTCTCTGAACATCAATCGTCCCATATTCACGGGAACGTTATGATGGGTATAACCCACTTGGCAGTGCAAACCTCCCGCTTTGACCGTAGCTGGACCGAGTTCGATGGTTTTTGGATTGCCGATGGCTTCAATGGAAATATCAGCCCCTCCACCGGTTAGAGTCCTTATCTCCTTAAGGAGCGCCTTGTCTTCCTTTCCCGTGGAATTGATCGTGTGTTTGGCCCCCAGCTTTTTAGCCACTTCCAGCTTCTTATCGATGATGTCGACGGCGATGACCGAGGCTCCGGCAGCCGCTGCCATCTGAACCACATTGATCCCCACCCCTCCACATCCGAACACGACCACGGAATCTCCAGGCTTAACCTTTGCTCTGTTCTTCACTGCATGAAAGGGAGTGGAAATGGCATCGGCAATGATGCTGGATTCTTCAAGAGGCATATCTTCGGGTAGGTGCTGACAGTCCTTTGCTGGAGCCTTTGTGTATTCAGCATAGGCCCCATCGATGTGATTGCCCAGCATGAGCATGTTGAAGCAGATGTTCTCCCTGCCCAACCGGCAGTTGTCGCAGTATCCGCAGGAAAAAACAGGCGGGATGAGGACTCGGTCACCCTTTTTGAAATTTTTCACATCTTCCCCGACCTCCTCCACAATCCCCGATGGCTCATGACCGAGGATCATCGGAGGTTTCTTGAACGTTGGAACCCCGTGGTCTATGTAGTGGAGATCCGTGTTGCAGACACCACAAGCGGCAATTTTGACCAGGATCTCATGGGGATCGATTTTTGGTATGTCCACCTCTTCGATCTTTAAAGGCTGGTTGGGTGCATTAAATATGGCAGCTTTCATTCTTTCCTCCTTTTGGATTATTCATAAAAAAATGTCGATGTTATATATCACAAAATAATATCAGAATTATCATGAGTATTTAAGAATAGCATTCTGGAGATATCATTAACAGTGTGTTTTATGTTTAATCGACATCTTTTTACCCTACGGGCAAGCCGATCTCACTACAGCGGCTTCGTTGTAGCCCATTTGCGGTAGTTCACTACAG
>CAZXJE010000328.1:0-3570 GCA_964640835.1 uncultured Eubacteriales bacterium | reverse complement strand
AATATTCGAGATGGAGACACAATCGTTATCGAAGGTTTCACACATTTGATATGTTTTGCAGCAGGACACGAGATCATAAGACAGAAAAAGAAAGATCTCGTTGCATGCCGGTTGACTCCTGACCTCATCTATGACCAGCTCATCGCTGCGGGGTGTGTGAGAAAAGTCGTCTTCAGTTGGGCAGGGAATCCTGGTGTTGGCCCTTTATACGGTTTACGAAGAGCGGTCGAGCAGGGGATACCTAGACAAATCGAGATCGAAGAATATACACATTTCGGGATGGTAGCCAGGTTTGTCGCCGGAGCATCACAGCTCCCGTTTATGCACCTGAACAGTTTTTCAGGAAGCACTCTTGTCAAGATGAATACGAATATAAAATCTATTCTATGTCCCTACACAGGAAAAGAATTCGCCACGGTTCCTGCTCTGAACCCTGATGTAGCTATTATCCAAGTCCAACGCGTTGACAAAGAAGGGAACGCTCAAATCTGGGGACTGATGGGAGTTCAAAGAGAGGCGGCATTCGCCTCAAGGAAGGTGATTATAGTTGCTGAAGAGTTGGTGGACACGTCAGTTATACGTTCTGATCCGAATCGCACAGTCATCCCAGGCATGAAGGTCGATGCTATCGTCATTGAGCCGTTTGCCGCCCATCCCAGTTATGCTCAAGGATATTACGACCGCGATAATAAATTTTATGTTGACTGGTATAACATATCCAAGGATTGTGCCTCCATGGAAAAATATATCGAGGAATGGATATACAGCGTCAAGAGCCGTAAAGAGTATAAAGAAAAACTGCGAAAGGACGTTATTATGAAACTCCAAGTCAGTGATCGCTTATCAGCACCTGTGAATTATGGTTATTAGGAGCAATATTCTTATTGAATATTAGATTGGAGGAGAATGGTGTATGAATTTTCATCAAGCGAGATTATGGTTACAAGGGCAGCGAAAGAGCTTAAGAATAGAGAGGTTATTTTTGTGGGCATAGGTTTGCCCAACCTTGCTTGCAATCTTGCACGAAAGCTTCAAGCTCCGGAATTGACATTGATATATGAATCCGGTGCAGTGGGCGCAGTTCCTACCAGATTACCAATATCCATAGGAGACCCTTGCTTAGTTACCGATTCCATCTCCGTATGCTCTATGGTAGAAGTGTTCTATTATTATCTTCAGGGTGGACTGATAGATGTCGGTTTTCTTGGCGGAGCTCAAGTGGACAGATTCGGAAATATCAATTCAACAGTAATCGGTGACTATGAACATCCTAAGGTGAGGTTACCCGGAAGTGGTGGTGCCTGTGATATTTCAATACACGCGAAGAAAATTATACTTATTCTTAAACAAAATAAAAAAACTTTTCCGGAGAATATTGACTTTATCACTAGCCCGGGTTTCATAAATTCAGAGAATCCGCGAAAAAAATATGGAATTCCTGGCTATGGTCCGATCCTTGTGATCACAGATTTAGGGGTTTACACCTTCACCAAAGATACACATGAGATGATATTGACTGAGATGCATCCGGGGGTTTCGCTGGAAATAATTCGCGAGAATCTTTCCTGGGATATTAATGTGAGCGACTCATTTAAAATAACTGACTCTCCAACTGAATCGGAGCTAAAAATTATAAGAGAAGACCTCGATCCGGATAAAATTTATCTCTCTTGATTATTTGTATATTACTATGCCTATTATTTATGTAAGTTATTTATAATCTATAATTTATATCGAATGTCGGCATGCCGACATGTCTTTTTTTAAATTCCTCTTGATATTTTTTTTCGTTTCTTATATCGTACCAATCTGCGCTGACCTTGGAGGCCTCGTTTGATAATTGCTGTTACAAATCAAAAAGGCGGAGTAGGGAAGACCACTTCCGCCGTCAACATATCCGCTGCTCTTGCTTTTATGGGCAAAAGTACGTTGCTTGTGGACACCGATCCACAGGCGAATAGCACAATATCTGCTGTGAATGACCCCACGAAGTACGAAAAATCTTTATATGACGTGATGGTGGAAAGCGGCAGAAATATCGAGGAAATTATTACTAGCTCCACAGTCCCGGGATTGGATGTCGCTATATCCAAAATTTCTATGGCCAAATTAGAGCCGGCACTTTTAGGATCAATTGACAGTCATTATAGGCTCAAGGATGTGCTGAGTCATGTGAAGAAAAAATATGACTGCATCGTTATCGATACACCTCCTACTCTAGGGATGATCACTCTGAATGCCCTTGTCGCATCCGATTATATTCTGATACCGATTCAGTCATCCTATCTCTGTCTTGAGGGCACAGATGATCTTTTAGAAACTATAGAAAAGGTTAAAAAAGTTGCCAATCCAAACCTTCGGATTATCGGAGTTTTAGTCACACTGCATGATAAAAGAACAAATATTGCGAAAGATGTTTTGGTACGAATTAAAAAGGTTTTCGGCAAACAAGTTTTCAGGGAAGTTATATCCAAAAGTGTTAAACTGGAGGAATGTCCTGCTTATAAAGAGTCGATCTTTACATTTGCGCCAAATTCAGTTGGTGCGACGCAGTACAAAAACGTCGTAAAGGAGTTGTTGAGGCGTGCAAAAAAGTAAAAAAACAGGTTTGCCTGGTACTGTTGACATGCGTCATGATGGCCATTTTGTAGATTTAATCGCGACTAGGGTTGAAGGACCACGAATCAGAATGATACCTATCGAAAAAATCGATCCTAATCACCAACAGGCGCGAAGTGAGTTGGGTGATATTAAGGAGCTTATGTCCTCGATTAAGCAAAAAGGAATATTGGAGCCCATTATTGTGCGTCCTAGTAGGCATGGGAGGTATGAAATAATCGCTGGTGAACGGAGATATATCGCTTCAAAGCGCCTTGGTATGAAAGAAATGCCGTGTATCGAAAAACACGTAGAAGATAATGAAGCGATGGAGATCGCTCTGATAGAAAACTTACAGCGAAAAGATCTGGACGCGTTTGAAGAGGCGGATGGATTGAACGCACTGGCACTAATGTATGGGTATAGCCATCAAGATATATCAAAAAAGATCGGGAAAGCGCGCTCAACTATTACTGAAGTGATAAATTTAAGCAAGATTCCCAAAGATATAAGAAAATTGTGCCATGAAAACAATATTACGAGCCGAACGACATTAATTGAAATAGCAAAGCTCAAAGATAAAGAGCACATGGAAGAGCTGATCCGAATCATAAAGGCGAGAGATTTAAAAAGAGAAGATACGAGAGATCTTTCTAAAAGAATGATGGGAAAAATAAAAAGACCTAGAATGTTTGTATATAATTACAAACCTGCAGGGTCAGAGTACAGAATGAGACTAGAATTTAAGAATCAAGATATTTCTAAAGATGATATCATTAGGATTCTCGAAGAGATAGTAGAGAATCTCAAATCTATTAAATAATATATTTTTTAATAAAATGAGTTGACATAATATACCTTATGCGACACAATATTTAGCCAAATCATATAGCGCTGATACTAAAATAGTTACGAATATTCACAGGCTGTGGATATCTCTATTGCCTGCTTTTTGTGCAATTGTGGTAATTA
>CAZXJE010000327.1:0-3577 GCA_964640835.1 uncultured Eubacteriales bacterium | reverse complement strand
CATAAAATGCGACAGCAAAAGCGCCGATGATGCAGTATTTGACGTTATGTTTATTTAATAAGCTTAAAAACTCTTCGTAGTCTTTTTCCACCTTCATGTTTTATATCCTTATTCAGCTTCCAGTACTCTTCGCGGAGGAATTGAACTGTTTCCAATCTTTCGGTCGGGGTCAGGGATAAATAGTAAGAGTCATCGAACTCCTGAGCGTCTTTAAATGAATTAGACTTATTTACCCAGATCTTCTGTTTCATGGGAATCGGTCCTTTTATAAATATTATATCCTATTACTGGCCTGATATGAAGAGAAAGAGGGAAAAGTGTCATGGATTAAAGTCTATCCAGCCTTCGACTCCTTGAACTCAGAGCCACGCTTTATAGAGATTTAAAAAAAAATCGACGTTGAGAAATTAACGCTATGGTTATTACTTTTGCGATTCCGGTTCTGAGTCGATGTTCCAGATAGAGCGGGCCACTTTCCATGAACCGTCGTCTTGACGTTCGATGATGCGGAATAATTTGTCTTTCCCCTTGATGAGCTCTTCTCCGGTCACAGGTCTGGCCATGTTGGAAAAATAACTCCACGGATAGGCCTAATTACCACAGATTTTTATTTCCTGGAAATCGTGTTTATATTCAGTGATTTCGATAATGAGAAGCGGCTCTTTCTGTTCATTAAACTATTCCTGGATGGCGCTTTTTTGCCGCGATGGGTGCTGCCTATTTTTTCAGAGCGTTGTCGCTTGTCGGAACTAAGCTCTCCTACAAGCGGTAGGGAAGCGAAGAAGAAGTATCTTCTCAAGAGAAGCACTCAACCCGAAAATTCACAAAATACCTGGTGATGATCTGGAAATGATCCGAGAAAAACCTTTCAAAAACCTGAAAGATCCTTGAAAAAAGGCGATTCCTTTGGAGTACAGGCTGTCCGATAGCGGACATCTTTTGTTCTGCCCGCGGACGCTATATTTCGATATATCTCTAAATTTTCGGTTATTTCCCCTTAAAGATTATAGTTGGCACGCTTATTGCAGTATAGGAGGGTGGTAAGACCGATGAAAGAAAAAACAATAAGGAGAATAAAATGAGATTCAGAGAAAAAGCATTGATCCTGTTGGTGGCTGTTGTCATCAGCTTGGCCGCTTTCAGTTTGATTTCCGCACCCGCTGTGGATATGGTCAAAGTTGGAAACCAGGCCGGCTATGAGATCATCACCAACTGGTTAGCTCAAGCTGATGTGTCCTCACACCATCCCGTTACCAGAAGTGTTTAAGTTAGTCTGGATGGAAAAATGATGAGAGGTGACATCAAACCTAGGGATTGGTTGACAAGAATGATTAGTTCGATCCGCGTCAGCCAATCCCTCAACATTTTTTTGATCCCCCCGTTTTTTATTCCCGCCTTAATACCTTCCCGCCTCCGTAAATCCCCTGCCACAAGACGGCCCCACGTCTGAATATCTCTTAAAGCTTTTTTAATTCATTAAACTCTTGAAATAATTAATATGACGTATGAGTATGACGGATCCCTCACATTCTCTTTGATTTAAGAAGATTCAATTCCTGGCCCTGCGAGATGGTCTCGCAATACTCGAAGAAAGCCTCCAAGTATGTGACTCTATAGGGAGCATTATCGAAGATTTCTCTGGCCTCTTCATTCTGGCAGGTGACCACGTGTATGTAGGTGAGGTCGTCTTTGGTGCAGTAGACGTCAAAGCTCAAAACTCCGGGTTCATTGTCATACACGGAATTCACATAGTCGTCGATGGCTTTTTTGGCCTCACCGATCTTGTCTTTACGAATGGTGTATTGGAACATCGTGTGAATCATGTTTCTCCTCCCAACTTCTAGTTTTTAGATAGTCTTTATTCTATAATATTTGAATCAAGAGTTGAATTCATACATAGCTTTGGGTATACTCCTCCATTTTATGTCATGTTTTAAGATCGGAGCGCAGAGAGATACAGTTAAATGTAGAGGTTAGGGACTCATGAAGATAGAGCTGAAAAATCTACGTAATATCGGTATCAGTGCGCATATCGACTCTGGAAAGACCACCCTGACAGAGAGGATCCTGTACTATTGCAAAAAGATACACAGGATCCATGAGGTTCGAGGAAAAGATGGAGTGGGGGCCACAATGGACTCCATGGATCTGGAGAAAGAGAGAGGGATCACCATCACATCGGCGGCAACCAATGTGGAATGGGACGGTTTTTCTGTCAACATCATCGACACTCCCGGGCACGTGGATTTCACCATAGAAGTGGAGCGTTCTCTTAGAGTTCTTGACGGGGCAATCCTGGTTCTGTGTTCTGTGGGTGGAGTTCAGTCGCAATCGTATACGGTGGACCGCCAGCTCAAACGCTATAAGGTCCCCAACCTCGCTTTCATCAACAAATGCGACAGGGTCGGTGCCAATCCTTATAAAGTCAAGGACCAGTTGGCTGAAGAACTGGGACGTAATGCTGTGTTGATGCAAATACCCATAGGCCTCGAAACAGATCATGAAGGAGTTGTAGACCTTATCCAGATGAAAGCACTCTATTTTGACGGCCCCTCGGGAGAGGTCGTTCGAGTTGAGGACATTCCTTCAAGCCTACAGGATGAAGCGGAATCGAAGCGTGAGGAGATGCTGGAAGCTGTCTCCATGTTTTCGGAGGAATTGATGGAGGCGATCTTTGAAGAACGGGTGACAGATGAACTCATCTATGAAGCAGTGCGCAGAGGAACCGTGTCGAACGGCCTGACACCGGTTTTTATGGGATCTGCCTACAGGAACAAGGGAGTTCAACCTCTCTTGGATGCGATCGTTAAATATCTTCCCGATCCATCCCAGGTCGGAAATTTTGCTATCGACTTTGACCACGGAGAAAAAGAGGTGAAGCTCGTGGCAGATACGGATGCGGGCAGTGTTGCGCTAGCTTTCAAACTGGAAGAGGGACAGTATGGGCAGTTGACCTATATCCGGATCTATCAGGGGAGTATCAAAAAAGGAGATGTGCTTACCAATACACGCTCTCAGAAGGATCTCAAAGTGGGGCGGTTGATCCGGATGCACGCAGACAGCATGAAAGATATCGATGAGGCCGGTGCGGGAGATATCGTGGCCCTCTTCGGGATCGAGTGTGCCTCTGGCGACACGTTTGTAAAGCCAGGGCTCAACTATGCGATGACGTCCATCTATGTTCCAGATCCTGTGATCTCTTTGGCCCTGGCCCCAGTGGACAATAAGGCATCAGATAACATGGTCAAAGCCCTGCAGCGATTCACGAAAGAGGACCCCACATTCCGGACGTATGTCGATCCTGAACTGAACCAAACGATCATTCAGGGGATGGGAGAGCTCCATCTGGATGTCTACGTGGAGCGGATGAAAAGGGAATACAAGGCGGAAGTGGAGACCGGGGCGCCGCAGGTGGCCTACCGGGAAACGATCGGCGAGAGCGCTGAATTTGATTACATCCATAAAAAACAAACCGGAGGTGCTGGACAGTTCGGCCGCGTAACCGGCTTTGTCGAGCCCATGGCCCAGGGAACATATGAATTTGTGGATGAAGTGAAAGGCGGGAATATTCCCAGAG
>CAZXJE010000326.1:0-3578 GCA_964640835.1 uncultured Eubacteriales bacterium | reverse complement strand
GGGACAGGCTACTTTTTTAATTACCCCTATAAAAAGTAGCCTGTCCCCTTTTATTAGCGGCCGAAGCGGGGGTTGACGACGTTGCTGTAGACGGAACCGAATGTATAGCTTAAGCCTATCGATATGTGGTAATCGTAATCTGTCGCCATTTCCCGCCGGCGCAGCAAGATCTCATCGAGAGATGCGTCACCCCTGGGTAAATTCAACTGGTCATGGATCCGGGAATAGCTGCCGAATATGTCCAGATTAAGGCCGCGGACAAGCCTAATAGACATATGGCCCCACAGGCTTACCCGATTTTTTGAAACATCATGGAAATAATGTGAACCATCAACTGAAATAGAGGCATTTCCCCAGGGTTGCTTCACTTCAATAGTGACATCTATAGATTGACCCCACAAACTCTCGAATGTTTTGTCATAAATGGTTTCTTCAATATAATTGTTGTGATAGTAATTCAATCGATATAGGACGCGGAGTCGACGGCGCGTGGACTCATAATAGGGGAAGAAGTTGTACTCGATGGCAGGCGCTAAATTTAATCGAACGTCATAATTGCTATAGGTCGAAGACTCTAACTCTGTCCATCCTCCAGCCGACCAATGATCACCCAGGCTTTTGACATAATAGCCACCAGCCTCCTTATCCGATGAGGTACTTATGATGGAGTCGCCGTCTATATCGAACCTGTCTTCTTCAAACTCTCCTTCAAATCTCAGGCGGAGTTTCATCTCAGGTGTCACTTTGTTGGCCGAAAAATTACCACGCACAGATTTTTCGCTTGTCAATTCTTCTCCACTTAAAGAACCACGGAGTCCGACATTGAAGATCCAAAAGTTCCATTTATCATCAACTGCGGTTGGCTCTAACTCTTGCTTAAACAAGATTGAGATGTGGTCCGCTATGGGTGAAAACATCACAAAGGGAAACAAGCCTTTTTTTAGAACCTCCACATACCCTTCCCGGACTTCATCCCTGACATCGGTTCTGGTTGATACATATCGCATGGTGTGCCGGATTTGGCTGTAATCCTTCTGACCGATAAACTCCATCGTGTATTCTTGACCACCGCTTCCTGTTTGCTGCGTCGTGATTAGGACATGGACATCGGCATCCTGCCTATCCCTGACATAATTGACGAAAATGATCTCTGTGCGGATGAAATCCCTGTCACAGCGCCGGCAATCGATGAAGACTTTTGGTGCGGCCTTTCTTAACTCCTCTTGATAGGTAAGATCATCATCGGCAAAAATGGGGACAGAAAAATTGGAGAAAACAACACAAAAAATAAGTGCTAGGACCGCGCTACGAATTGCCACATCAGATCTCCTCTCAACTCACAATAACTCTCGACTCTCATTTTGATCACCCGTTCAGCGTAAATCCATAAAATGATAGAACATGTAAACGTCATATCCTAATACATAACTGGCTTAAGATAAAGAAATTTCTCAAATAAGTTTAGTCGAAACTCCCTGCCATTCAATGTGAAGCGAATGTCTAATCGAATATTGCGTATCTCCGGCCAAATTTTAATACCTGTTTTGATTCTATTCTGATTCCATCCTAATTCTATAGAGTATTACCGCACAAAAACGTTATTTGTTACGCCATCATTATTTGATTTTGTAAAATCGTGCAAAATCGTGCAAAATCTTCGAATTGCCGTGCGCGGCATTTTTGTTTAAAATAGCAAACCAATGTCGAAGATCATTTTCTGGGATTGGACGGGAACTCTGGCGGATGAAGCCAGGCTGGATGAAGCAGTCTGCCGCAGTCTGGAGGAAGATATTGCCGCGCAGTGGAATATCCCTCTCGCAGAGGCTGAGCGATTGTTCAACGATCACCTGACGAAAATCGAAAATTCCTGGCATTGGCACGACTATGTTCAGCACGGGAATAATTTTGGAATCGACTGGAAACACAGTCAGGAGATAAACCTGGATAAGCTGGTTCTCGTTCCCCACGCAAGAGAGATCCTCGAGTACGCTAGGGAGAATGGATTCCTCAACACTTTGGTTACCAATGCCGTGAGGGAGGTCGTCCTGTTAAGGGCAAAATATGTTGGGTTTATCGATATGTTCGAGGCCGTAATCGCTAGCAGCAATGTGAAGGCCCTCAAAGCAGAGGGCAAGCACTTCGAATATGGATTGCAGCATCTCGATGGAGATCCCCAAAAATCCTACTCGGTGGGAGACAATCCCATCCAGGATATTAAGCCGGCAAAAAAACTCGGGCTGAAGACGATCTTTTGTGATTTCGGTGAGAACTTAGTCCACTATCATTCTGAGCACATCTCAAATAATCACAGGGAAGTGAGCGATGCAGACTACACTATCAAAAACCTTTTGGATATAAAGAGCATTCTCTGATGTATAAAATAAAATGGATCGAGGCAAGTCATGGCTGAGCCGATGTGCCCCTACTTCAAAAAGTGCGGCGGCTGTGCCTTCCAGGATATCGACTACACAACACAATTGGAAAACAAGAGGGAAAAGTTGTCCCAAGCATTGAGGTTTGAAGAAATTCCGATATTTTCGGGGAGTGATTATAATTACCGGCAAAGGATGGATATGGTCTTCCACCCGAGAGGACTGGGATTCAGGGAGAAGGGCTCATGGCAAAATATCGTGGATGTGGAAAAGTGTGTCATCTCCAACGAAGAGTTGAACACTCTCATCACGGAGATAAGGGAGTTTTTCCATGGCGTCGATGCCTTTGATTTTAAGACACATGTCGGCACCTTCCGCTTTGCTGTGATGAGGACTCCCCCATCGGATTCGGCTGTGTCCATAGTTCTGAATAAGGATTCAGATAGGTTGCCTGAAGCCCAAATAAAGGTTAAGGACTATGCGGAGAAAACAAGGGCCCAGAATGTACTCATGACGTATGTCACACACGATAGCGGTGCGAGCATCTCGGATGAGTATGTTGTCGTTAAGGGTTCGGATATGCTCAATGAGACCTATCTGGGACATACATTCAGGTACCATGCCCAGGGATTTTTCCAGAACAATCATGACATGGCTGAGAAGCTGCATGCTCACTGTCACGATCTACTTAAATCGTACCCGACTCAGGAAGCTCACCTTCTGGACCTTTACGGAGGTGTTGGAACGTTTGGGATAATCAACTCAGGCCTGTTCAAAGACGTAACGATCTTGGAAAATTACGAGCCTGCCATCCAAGCCTGTGAAGGAAACATCAAAGAGAATAAACTCTCGAATGTGAAGCCCATCCTTATGGATGCCAAACATTTGAAGATACTTGAATTACCGGAACCTTTATATGCGATATTAGACCCACCGAGGAGCGGCATGAATCCAAGGACGCTGAAGCGACTGAACGAGATCAAACCAGAGCTTATCGTATTTATCTCTTGCAATGTCAAATTGTTACGAAGGGAATTGCCTTACCTTAGCAACTACAAGATAAAGAGCGCCGTCCTTTTCGACCTATTTCCACAAACACCACACCAGGAAGCCGTGATCGAATTAGTGCCGAATGAAGCCTAAAAGGAACAAAAAAGGGGACAGGCTACTTTTTACAGGGGTAATTAAAAAAGTAGCCTGTCCCCT
>CAZXJE010000325.1:0-3588 GCA_964640835.1 uncultured Eubacteriales bacterium | reverse complement strand
CTGTGACTTCTACCGTGTGAAGGTAGCACTCTTCCACTGAGTTAATCGCCCAGCCAAGTGTATTTTTAGTCGATTTAAAGTCGATTGTCAATGGGGTGGGCTTTTGAAGGAGTAAGTCAGAATTGTCCTCTGATTGTCCAGTCTGAACTGTCACATCCTGTTATTAAATTTAGGTTTTGCGGTCCCGATTGTGAATAAAATTGATTTTCTGTGCGTAAATATATATAGATTAAAGAGATATTTAGAAATAAAGAAGCAAAAGAATCAGAGGAGATTAAAATGGAAACGTTTGTTTGGATCTTTTTCATAATCCCTTTCATGATTGTTATACTCGGATTGTTGGTCTGGAGTCTCATATGGGTATACAAGGACGCAGAGAAGCGTGGTAAGCCTGGTTGGCTTGTGGTGCTGCTTATCTTTTTCATGAATTGGCCGATGAGCTTGCTTATTTGGCTGGTGTTTCGTCCGGAAGTAAAGCCGGTTGATGAGAAAGCGTAGGAAAAAATTGAAGTTCGATTGACATTATTTAAGTTTCCAATTATAAATAACTCATGGCAATCAGACGCTGCCCATACTGCAAAGCAATTATTGATGAGGGGTCGGAATACTGCTCTAACTGTGGGACTCAACTCATATTTCCTGAGGACGAGTTTGTCGAAGAAGAGATCCCGGGCGAAAAGATCATTGATATAAATGAAGAGGACGCAGAGCCACCAGAAAAGCAGGATCCGGCAAAAGGGAAAAGTCAATCGTCAAAGGGGAAGAGAGGAAAGAAAAAAGCTGCTGAAGTAACTAAAAAGGAAGAAGCTGAACTCGTTGAAGATGAAGTTGAGGCGGCTGAGAGTGAAGTTGCAGAACCCGAACCAAAGACTGAAACGAAACCTGATGAAGAGGAAATAACAGGGGAAGAAGCGGAAGAAGAAGCCGAAGAGGACACCGCTCAGGATGAATCTGCTGATTTCAGGACTGCAGACCTGGAAGGAATGGTAGACCCTGCTGAAAAAGAAAAGGAAGAGATCGAAAAATTCCTCGATTCCCTGAAGGAAGAACGCGAGAGAACGAAGAAATATTACGAGGAAACAGGCGAACTGCCACCCTGGGCTCAGAGTATGAGGGAGGGCACAGCATCAGAAGCTCCATCTGAGGAGGAAGAAAAGTTTGGTGAAGAGCCCATCGAGCCTGAAGAAGGTGAAGAAGTCGAAGACATTAAGGATGCTGCCGTTTTTGAGGAATCCTTCGAAGAAGAAAAACTTGAGGAACCTGTGGAACCGGAAAAATCCACGGAACCTGATAAGAAGATCCCCTCAGAGGATGAAACGGTCAAGGAAAAAGAAGCCGTTCACGTTACCGATACAGGAATGGGATTACCCGAAGGAGTGGATCAGCAGAATCTTCCCTTTAGCCAGGGCCTGTTCGAGTCCACATCGGCAAAGAAAAAAAAGCGTCGTCTCAAAAAACCGGTTGTGGCTTTTTCTCCATGGATTAAATCGAGGATCTTTGATGTGCTCATTATTGTTGGAGTTTGGCTGGTGGCCTTATGGCTTGCGTCTCGCATTGTAGGAATCGGATTCTTTCAGCTGCTCACAACATCTACAGTACAAACGCTCGTGTTTCTTGTTGCCCTGTTGGTTATCTATTTTTTCCTGTTTCTTTTTTTCCTGGGAGAGACTTTGGGCGATCACCTCTTCTCTGAAGAGTTGTAGTCTGAGACCTCATCACCCAGCTTGAAATTTTCCCCTAGAAATCTTTCCCTTGCTTTTTCATCGGAGGCTATCTGCTGGGGATTCCCCTTGATCAGGATTTCTCCATGGTCCATTACGAAACCGTTGTCCGTTATTTTTAGGGTGTCACGGACATTGTGGTCGGAAAGGATGATGCCGATGTCCTTCTTTTTCAAGCTCAGGAGGATTCTCTGGATCTCTACAATCGTCAAAGGATCGATTCCAGTGAAAGGTTCATCCAGAAGCAGGAATTTGGGATGAAGGACAAGGGCACGGCAGATCTCGAGTCGGCGTCTTTCCCCCCCAGAGAGACTAAAAGCCGGTTGCGTTCTCAATGATTGGAGCCCCAGTTCTTCGAGGAGCTCATCCGTTATTGTTGTCACTTCGTCTTTTTTGTATTTTTTGAGCTCGAGGATCATCTTGAGGTTTTTCTCTACTGTTGTTTTAAGAAAAACGGAGTTTTCCTGAGGGAGATAGGTGATCCCTTCGTCGGCGCGTTGATTGCTTGTGTGCCCCGAGATGTCTGTTCCATCCAAATAGATGGTCCCGCTGTCGGGCTTGATCAGTCCCACCATCATTTGGAAGGTTGTTGTTTTTCCTGCACCGTTCCGTCCCAAGAGGGCTATGATCTCACCGGTATTGACCGCGATATCGATACCTTTGACGACAAGACGGTGCCCGTAGCTCTTTTTGAGATTCTCTGCTCTGAAGACAGCCATTGCTTGACCTTAAAGTTATCAGTTAAAATACTAATTTCTGAGACAGCTTGTGTCAAGGTGCCATGAAAAAGATTATAAGTGCTTCGCGAAGAACAGACCTGATCGCTTTTTTCCCTGAATGGCTTGCATCGGTCATCAGCATGGAGGAAGCAAAAGTCTTCGGTCCTTCGGGACACACCTACACCGTGGATCTGAGCCCTCAAAATGTGCATACGGTCGTTCTGTGGTCGAAAAATTTTGCGAACCTCATTGATAATAATTCCGGGCTAAGAGATAAATTTCGAAAATACGACCATCTTTACCTCCATTTCACGATAACGGGACTGGGGGGAAGTTTTGTCGAACAGGGCGTACCTCACCCGACAGTCGCCCTTTCTCAGTTGGACAGCCTGATCAAAATTGTGGGGATACCTCGAAGAGTGTCCGTTCGATTCGATCCGATCATCTACTGGCGAAAGGATGACCAGGATATGACGAACCTCCACTACTTTGAGGAACTTGCACCGATCCTCCATGATAAAGGTATTCAGGATGTTCGTTTCAGCTTTACCCAGTGGTACAACAAAGCGAAAAGAAGAGCAGCCAAAGAGGATTTCATCTATATGGATCCACCACCCGAAAAAAAAGTGAAGGACGCAAGGTATTTACACCAAGTCGCCAATAATTATGGGATCGATATTCACCTCTGCAGCCAGGCATCTTTGAGTGAAGCCTCTGTTATAGCGCCCTCTTCCTGCATCGATGGGGCCCTCCTGAGGGATCTCCATCCGGATCAAGCACCTGCCTCAATTAAAAAAGACAGGACGCAGCGCAAAGAATGTCTCTGTACCGAGTCTGTGGATATCGGGAGCTACACACAGTTTTGCCCGCATTGTTGTCTATACTGTTACGCCAACCCAAAACTTTAATCTGAATTATTCATAAAAGAAGCTGACAAATTTGTATTTAAACAACATTTAATATCAAAGAACATTCAAATTATTATTGTCAGCTTCTTTTACCCTACGGGCGAGCCGATCTCACTACAAAGCCTTCGTTGTAGCCCACTTGCGGTAGTTCACTACAGCTTCGTGGGCCACTTCCTCGCCTTTGCAGCGACCTCGGCTCGTGAATAATCCATCTTTCCCTTGGATTATTTATAAAAGCTG
>CAZXJE010000324.1:0-3602 GCA_964640835.1 uncultured Eubacteriales bacterium | reverse complement strand
AGAAAGGCAAGAAATGCAGGCCATAATCGACAGAGAAGGCGGCGGGTTCAAACTGGCTTCCTGGGATTGGTGGTATTACGCAGAAAAACTGCGTAAGGAAAAATACCAGCTCGACGATACTGAATTGCGGCCTTATTTTGTGTTGAATAATGTACGGGATGGGGCATTCTGGGTGGCCAATCAACTCTACGGGCTGACCTTTGAGGAGTTAGAGGGAATGCCTTTGCCGCATCCGGATGCGCAAGTCTTCGAGGTCAAGGAAGCGGACGGATCCCATTGTGGAGTCCTGTATATGGATTTCCATCCCAGAACAAGCAAACGTGGTGGAGCCTGGTGTGGCACGTACCGGAGCCAGAGCAGGAAATATGGCAAAGAGATCGACCCTGTAGTCAATCTTGTCTGTAATTTCTCCAAACCCATCGGAGACAATCCTGCTATGATCACCCTTGAAGAGGTGGAAACACTTTTTCATGAATTCGGGCACGGATTGGATAACCTACTGTCTAATGTGACTTATGGAACGACCTTCCGATCTTCAGATTTTTCCGAACTCCCATCTCAGATCATGGAACACTGGGCCGTGCATCCAACGGTCATTAAGCACTATGCCAAGCATTACCAGACAGGCGAAACCATTCCCGACGATTTGGTCGATAAAATCGTTAAGAGCGGCTATTTCAATATGGGATTCATCACAGTTGAATACCTGGCTGCAAGCCTTTTGGATATGAAATACCACACACTCTCAGAGCCGCAGGACCTGGATATCAATCAATTTGAAAAAGATTATTTCGAGGGAATCGGCTTGATCCCTGAGATTGTCTCCAGGTATCGGAGCACCTATTTCAATCACATCATCGGGGGATATGCCGCCGGCTATTACAGCTACATTTGGTCGGAAGTTCTGGATTGTGATGCTTTTGAGGCGTTTAAAGAGACCAGTTTATTTGATCAGGAGACAGCTAATTCATTTAGAATCAATATATTAGCGAAAAATGGAACAGCCGATTACAAGACCATGTACTTAAACTTCCGCGGAAGAGAACCCAAGATCGAGCCTTTACTGAAGAACCGGGGATTGCAATAAAAACCAGTTTACCTGAAATTCACTTCTTGGATTTGACCCGGGTGTGTTTGATTAGATAATCAAGCGAGCGGTGTCCTTCAAGTTTTTCAAGTGCCAGGTTCGACGATCTTAAATTCGGGTCCACATCAAGAGCTTTTTTGTAATATTCGATAGCTTTTGTTTTATCTTCTTTAGCAAGATAAAACTCTCCAACCGAATCGAAGAGATTGGCATCGCTGGGAAATAATTCGACCGCATCCAAAAGCACAGAGAGCCCTTCTTCCAGCTTTTTATCTCCTTTCAGGTAATACGCGTAAGAATTAAAGAGGGTGTTTAGCCTGGGATAGACTATTTCGCCTTTGAATTTAGCCTTGATGTCGTCAATGTATTTGCCAAAATCCACAAGCGGAATGAGATAATATTTGCGTGTTTCCTCAGTCCAGGTTTTTTGATGTGAACTATGCCATTCCTCCACCGTGCTCTCGAGATCCCTTGTGAATGTGTGTTCTTCAGGGAATGAATCTTCGCTTTTGTAGAGGTCGATATATGTTTTAAAGAAGGGGATAGAGCCATTTTGGCGCAATTCATCCAACCGGCCCTCACCGTGACGTTCTTTTATCTTCTCCGCCATGTATGTACCGACCTTGATCAAAGGAGCGCCTGTGAATAACTGCACCCCGTCGTTTATTTGTTGTCTAATATTCTCTGCTTTAGGATCCAGCTTATTGAAGTATGCGAAACTTTCTTTTAGATCCTCACCGTCAACGGCAAAAGTCGTGCCGAACTTGCTTTGGTATCCTAGACCGACGAGGAAAGTCAGCCGGAGCCTCCTAAAATCATCTTGGGAGGGAGTTTCCATCCGATAAGGGTAAGCTCCTATGATCAGAGCACTGATAAGGTAAGCGTATCTGGATGTGTTTTGTCCTTCTTCGTTGCACATCACGGCCACAGCAAATCTCTCCCCGGGGAATCTCAGGAGATGAGTGGATGTTCCCTGTTGGCCGCCGCCGTGACCGACATTCCAGAATCCTTGGATGAAATCAACACCCCAGCCCATTCCATATTCGGTCACGCGTCCTTTCTTTGTCACCATGTCGGTGTACATCATCATCTGGTTTTGTTTAGAGACAACTTTGCCTTCGTCTAAACCTCTGGACAGGTTGATTAAATCAACGGCTGTCGATCTTATTCCCCCACCAGCGAACCGGCTGCTGATGTCTATGAATTCACAGTTCTTTACCTCCCCATCGATTCTCCGGTATCCTCTGGCCCTGTTCGTTATTAGGTCATCGGCTATGTCCATGGTGGTGTTGTTCATCCCTAGAGGCTTCCAAACGTTTTCTCTCAAGTATTCAGTATAGAGTTTGCCCGAAGATCCTTCAATAACCGCCCCCAGGAGATTGAATCCATACGTTGTGTATTTGTATTTTGTGCCAGGTTCGTGCTCGAGTTCCCAATCTTTAAACACTCCGATCGAATCTTTTGTCGTGAAATGGGTTTTGAAATGCCCTTCTTCATCATAGTTCCGATAATGGCTGATCCCGCTCAAGTGGCCCAAGAGATGCCGGATTGTGACAGGCCACCGCTTCCTCGGAAAATAGGGAACATATTTCTGCACTTCATCATCCAGATTGAGTTTTCCCTCCTGCATGAGCTTGAGAATTCCAACCGCTGTAATGGGTTTTGAAATAGAGGCGAGTCGATAGAGAGTTTCCGGTCTGGCAGGAATTTTATGCTCCATGTCTGCATATCCAAAACTTTTTTTCCATAAGAAATCATCCTTGTAAAAAGCGATGCTGAGAGAAGGGATTTTTAATCTATCTATCTCTTTTTTGACGCAATCCTCTATCATTTTTATCTCACCTGCGTATCTGTCGTCCTGTGGAACAAGGCTGAAGGATAAATTAGAGCATATGAATAAAAGGACGATGAGTAGAGAAGATTTGATAGCATAAAAGCGCAGCTTGGAGTGGAGTAAAGACATAGTAAACCTCCTTTTTTTCTTTGATGTCATGATGTATGTCTATCTTAATATACGCAAAAAATCCAGAAATGTTGTGCGAAAGCATGAAGCTACCGGACTCCAATATGAAACTTGTCATCCATGGATTACTGCGATATATATGTTAAACTAAATATTAAGAATAGAGGACACCTCATGGTATGAAGATATCTTCGTGATGGGACCTCCGCTTGAAATTGTGAAAAAGGTCTTCAAAGACACATCATTCTATCATTGTGAGGTATTCATCGCTCTTCCAGGAAAACATGAGGAGCTATTCAAAGAACGCGAAATGGAGAATGCCTATCAATATTATATCGGGAGGCCGCAGAATTTGATTTTTACTCGTGATAGGGGAGCTGCATGGGATCTTTACACATTGGGGTGCTACAAAGATATGAAACATTGGACTGCCAGCTCTGACACACCAAGGGAAAAACGTGAAGCCGCTGCAATAAAGGCCGGATTTGAAGGACCTGATAAAATCGGTCCTTATATGCGTACACTGATCCTCATGCACAGGGATACCATAGG
>CAZXJE010000323.1:0-3617 GCA_964640835.1 uncultured Eubacteriales bacterium | reverse complement strand
GATATGGACAGTTCAGAAAGCCCTGTGCATGGAGAGCAGGAGGGTTCAGCATACAATGGTCACTTTGGATCCCATTGCTATCATCCTCTGTTTTGTTTTAACCAATATGGGGACTGTGAGGGAGCAATGTTGCGTCCAGGCAATGTCCACAGCGCTGATCGCTGGAAAGAACTGCTGGAACCGATTGTTCGACGATACGAAAACAAGAGGGTCAGGAAGTACTTTCGTGGCGATGCTGCATTTGCGAAACCTGAGATTTATGAATACCTTGAAGAGAAAGGTCTATTGTATGCTATCCGTCTTCCGGCGAATGATGTCTTGTATAATGAGATTAAACATCTGCTGACTCGTCCTGTTGGACGTCCATCAAGTAGGCCTGTTGTTAGGTTTCATGATTTCAAGTACCAGGCAGCAAGCTGGAAAAAGAAACGGCGTGTTGTGGCGAAAGTTGAGTGGCACCAGGGAGATTTATTCCCGAGAGTAGGTTTTATCGTGACCAATATGAGTGCCAGAGCAGATAATGTTGTAAAATTCTATAATGGGCGTGGCATTGCAGAGCAGTGGATAAAAGAAGGAAAGTATGCTCTTAACTGGACCCGTCTTTCATGCAAACATTTCGCCTCGAATCAGGTGAGATTAGGGTTGTTTGTACTGGCCTATAATCTAGGCAACTTTCTACGGCGCCTGGTTCTTCCGGGTAAACTCAAGCACTGGTCGCTTCGGACTCTGCTTGTGAAACTCATAAAGATCGGGGCCAAGGTTCTGAGACACAGCCGTTATGTTATTTTCCAGATGGCAGAGGTTGCCATAAGAAAGGAGACATTTGCTGAGATACTATCCAGGATCAGTCGATTACGATGTTGTTCACAACAATGAGTTGCTTTCAAATACGGTCAGATGGACAGGTATCTCTGATCGTTAGATTTTTAGAGAAAAGCAACGAATATCAAAGAAAATGGTGACGTATTGAATCCAAAAATGCTTTGGAAGTGCTTCATTACGCAAAACAACAGTCTAAGATTAAATTGCACATCGACAAAATCCATACTTTTCTCTTTCACGAAGTTGATATGGGGAATATTTGTTTTTGTTCAGATGCGAACATAAGTTGTTCGAGATTGGACATATTGTGTTAAATAAGCATTCGAAAACCCCAGAAGGTAATATTGGCATGTTTATTGCTAAAAAAAGGGAATGTGAGTGAATATGTAATTAGGGAGGGCTGTAGAATGTTCACAAATTACGTCAAGATAACTTTACGAAACCTGTTTCGAAACAAGCTTTATACCTTCATCAATATATTTGGACTGGCGATCGGTCTGGCAGCCTGTCTGATGATCTACCTCTGGGTGCAGGATGAGCTTAGTTATGACCGGTTCCATCAAAATGCTTTCCGGATTTATCGGGTCGAAAGGAAGGTTGACTTCAGGGATATACATGATCAAGCTCCCATAACTTCCGGACCATATGGGCCAGCACTGGCCAGGGATTATACGGAGGTCGAGAATTTTGCCCGTCTTGACAGAAATGAGATCTCAATTAAAGACCATAAGAACACCTTCCACAGGCAGAATCTTATTTTTACAGACAACTCTATTTTTGAGGTCTTTAATTTTAGTCTAGCGGAGGGTAGCTCCCAGACTGCTCTCATTCAACCTAAATCGATCGTATTAACCCGAGAACAAGCAATCAAATATTTTGGCCAAGAAGACGTCATCGGTAGATCACTCACAGTCGACTGGGATGAACAAGTGACGGATTTCCAGATTACGGGCATATTGGAAGAGGTGCCCCGCAACTCCCACGTCCAATTTGATATGCTGGGATCCATCTCGACTTATCCGGATGACAATTTGACTCCCTGGTTTAATAATTTTATCCATACATATGTGCTTCTTAAGGAAGGGGCTTCTGCCGATGACCTGGAGAAAAAACTGTCCGCTTTTTTAACCAAGTATATGGCTGCTGATTTTGCCGCATTCCTTGGGCCCGAAGCCGATATCAATGATGTGTTTCAGTTAAAGATGAACCCTCTCTTGAATATCCATCTTCACCCTGCAGATCAGTTTGAGATCGAGCCGCAAGGTAGCATGACTTCTGTTTATATTTTTTCGATGATCGCCATCCTGATCTTGATCATTGCCTGTATTAATTTTATGAATCTATCCACAGCCCGTGCCAATAAAAGATCCAAAGAGGTGGGGATACGCAAGACCATCGGCGCTTATAAGCACCAACTTTGGAGGCAGTTTTTAAGCGAATCCGTTCTCCTGGCTTTTATTGCATTAATTCTGGCTGTGCTATTGATCAAGGTATTTATTCCTGTTTTCAATGTCATTGCGAATAAAAGTCTATCCACAGGACTACTATATCTACCTGAGAACTTGGTTACCCTCATCGGAATCACTCTTGTCACTGGACTATTAGCCGGACTATACCCTGCCTTTTACTTAACGGCATTTGAGCCGGCCAAGGTGTTGAAAGGGAGTGCCCTTTCCGGAACGGGTAAATCAGCGTTTCGTAGAAGCATGGCCGTCCTCCAATTCGTCATCTCTATTACCTTGATAGTAGGCACACTCATTATTTACAAGCAGATGGAGTATATCCAAAATAAATCTCTCGGCTTTGACAAGGAAAATGTGGTTCTCATTACGACAGAGAGCAATACGGTCCGCCAGAATATTGATTTTTTGCGCAACACTTTGAAGGATGATGCAAGGATTTTATCTGTAGGTGCTTCTTCAAACGTCCCTGGCAGTTCCATGTTCTCTGACACGGTCTTTAAGAGGGGAGATTCCGATGAGATCTATAACTTGATATATATGGCTACAGATTATGAATTTGTGGATACATACAAGTTTCGTGTGATCCAGGGGCGCCAGTTCTCCAAAGAATTCAGTACGGATATCCAGGGAGCCGTCATGATCAATGAAGCGGCTGCCAAGGAGATCGGCTATACTCCCGAGGAAGCCGTCGGGAAAAAGCTCAACAGAGCGACCAGTCCAGAGGAATATATAGAAGGTACGATCGTCGGAGTCGTGGAGGATTTCCATTTTAAATCCTTGCATCGGATCATTGAACCCTTTCTGCTCATGCTCAACTTCGAATACATCCGCATTATTTCCGTAAGGATCCAACCTGGCGATGTTAGAGGAACTCTTGATTTTATCCGGCAGAAATGGGTAGAGACATTTCCCGAAGAAGAGTTTGAATACAGCTTTTTGGATGACAGGATCAATCTGCTCTACGAGAGCGATGGAAAGATGCGGAATATATTCTTGGTCTTCTCTATCCTTTCCATATTTGTTGCCTGTCTGGGTCTATTCGGTTTGGCCGCATTTACAGCTCAGGAGAGAACCAAAGAGATGGGTGTCCGAAAAGTACTGGGAGCATCTGAGATCAATGTCTTTGTGCTGCTTTCCAAAGAATTTACCAAATGGGTGTTTTTAGCCAACATTATTGCCTGGCCCGTCGCGTACTTTGTGATGACAAAATGGCTTCAGAATTTTGCTTACAGGATGGACATGGGGTTGTGGCCATTCGTTTTAGCAGCGGTATTGGCATTTATGATCGCCTTGATGACTGTCAGCTATCAATCCATCAGGGCTGCCCTCACC
>CAZXJE010000322.1:2409-3625 GCA_964640835.1 uncultured Eubacteriales bacterium | reverse complement strand
TCCGAACGACGCCCAGATTTTATTCTCGAGAATTTGTTCGAAAATCCGCCTCGCCACATCCTGTTGCCCGTTGTATAGATACCAATTACCCACACCGTAGGCTGCGGCATCGTTCATGATGTTGGAGAAATCTTCCCCAGTTATCTCCTCCAGGGCAAGTTTGCCTCTATAGACCAGGCAAAGTCGATGATAGGCCATATTCTCGATGACATTCATGTCCTTGTGAATGGGTTCCAGGGCTTTTTCTGCTTCATCTTCCTTTCCGAGCAAACGGAGGGTCATGTACAGCCAGTGTGTTGTGGCCACGAGCATGTCGTCATTAGTGGAGGCCTCGATTCCTATGTTGTACACCCTCAAGGCATTCTCCAGATCGCGTTTGAGGTAGTAGGCCAGGCCGAGATGATACCAGATGTTCGTGTGGAGAGTGCTCACGGGAATATTCATGGCGTTGGGCATGCCATCGGGTTCGATGCTGTCTTCTTTGTCCTCGATCATGGTGACGGCTTTCTCGAAATCCTGGATGGCCCTGTCAAACTCACGGATAGAAATATAGCGGTGGCCCCTGTGGCGGTAGAACCGGGCATCATCCGGGAACTTGCGGATTCCTTGGGTGTAAATGCGAATGGCTTCCCGGTAATCTCCGGAATAAGCTGTCCATCGACCGTACCAAATGATATTGTCGGCATTTTCGGGATCGGCATCGTAGGCATTTTTAGCGTTCTCTAGCTTTGCCAGTACATTGTCGGAAGGTGTGGATGCATAGAGAGGTTCGCCCTGTAGAGAAATTGCCTGAGCACCTTCAGGCACAGCCGGTAAGACATCCGGTTCCTGGGATGTTTTTGTACAGAAGCCGGTGGCGATCGCAATACACACACAGAGGATCAAAAATCGTATCTTCATTGTTTCTACTCCATTCTTTTTTTGTACAGTTGAAAATTTTATACTTGGGATTCTAACCATCAAAACTTTTGAGTGCAATTATTATTTTTTGTATTGGATCATTCCTGTTATATGAATAATTCATTTTGAGTATTAAATCTTTAAATTAAGCAAATAAAACTGATACAATCTTAGTCTATATCAAGTTAGCACTATCTATTGGAACTGTTCAAATGGAAAGGAAAAAAACATTGACAAATAAAGCCCTTATGAGTCTTTTCAGTTTGCTTTGTCTTATGCTCTTGAGTCCGGCCCAGATCCAGCAAAAAAAGCCTGA
>CAZXJE010000322.1:0-2309 GCA_964640835.1 uncultured Eubacteriales bacterium | reverse complement strand
GCCTAATCTATGACCTTACGCATAATAATTTATAAGTTTCGCCTTCGTAGTGAGAATCTCTTTCTGCTTGAATCTTCTTAGTCAATGTGATATTAACAACTCAAATGTAAATTTGGGGAGAAGACCTATGAAACTCTGTTTCTGTCGTTTTTTGCTTGCTGTCGCCATTATAGTGATCGCCATTTTCTTTTGGCAGGCCAGCTGGGCAAAAATTGTGGTTATTATTGGTGCAGCCTTGTTAGCTATATCGAGCCTCTTTTATAATGTCTGCTGCTGTCGTATGAAAAAGGAGGCAAAGGTAGAGGCTCCACCCGCACCGCCGGTTGTACCCGTGGCACCCGAAGAACCAAAAGTCGAAGAATAAAGCTATTTCCTTCGCACATACGTACGTAGTTAACAGTTAGAATTTACCATCGCTGCATTATTTCTCTAAGTTCCTGATGGAGAAGTATGCAAACCTTGCGCGTGATCGAATTTAATACGGAGGCGATGCAGGTTTGAAGTCTGCAATTTTTACTGTGTAACTAGCGTATCTGAAATTATTGGGTACTATCATACCCTTTTTCGGTCAAGAAGTTGCCGGGCTTCGAGTCAGATCCCATTATATGCTTGATGAGCCAGTTGAGGAGAAAGACGTTAATGGCTGTTGCAATCTCCGCTGTCGTTCCCTCTTCTTTGTAATCTTCCAAGATATTGTTCAGGGTCCCCCTGAACTTCTCATGCTGTTGTTTTTGTTCTTTTAACCCAGGATAGTCATTCTCTTCCATGACCTTTTCTTCCGCGGAAAAGTGGAAGTCGGTATAGTCGATCATAAAGTCAAGTGTTTTCATGATCTTATTCTGTTCTAAACCCCTTCTAAATGCAGCTGACAGATCCGCTAACTTCTGGATGAGCATCTTGTGCTGTTCATCGATCAGATCCACGTTTACGGACAGGCTGTCGTCCCACTCTATTTTATGCATGTCGTTTTCCTCCAAATTAGGTTATCTTCAAATATCTTCCTTCTTACAGATGTTCTTTCTATGATTTAAGTGAGTAAATGTAGCACACAGGTATTATACGGTCAATCAGAATGGTTGTTTTTGCGGCTAAAGTTTTCTTTTATATTGGTCTTTGACTTCTCTACACATTTTCCCAAAGGCTTTATCTTTTTTACGCCTCTCCAAATAGGACATTTCAAAAAATTCCGATTCTTTGCGTACCTTTAGATAATTCTGATACCGCTTTCCACTCAATTCCCCGTTCTTGACCGCTTCTGTAACAGAACAACCTGGTTCTTCGGTGTGGGTACAATTGCTAAAACGACAAGTCTGAGCCAGTTGGAAGATATCTGTGAAGGTTTCCTTTATTCCCGTACTTACTCCGATGTTTCCGAGTTCTCTCATTCCGGGCGTATCTATGATCAGTCCCCCTTGTTCAAGGATTATCAATTGTCGGCGTGCAGTGATATGTTTGCCTTTGCCGTCTTTTTCACGAACGGTGTCTGTTGCGAAAATATTTTTTCCGATGAGTCTATTGATTAATGTAGTTTTTCCGACTCCGGATGATCCCAGAAGACAATATGTTTTGCCTGGTTTTAGGATTTTTTGAATGTTTTCCAGTCCTTCACCCGTTTTATTGCTGAATGCGATGATGTCACAGTTTGGGTTGATGCTTTTAATCGCGGTGATCTCTTGTTTCAAATTGTCTTGTGAGATCAAATCACTTTTGCTGAGCAATATGACGGGTGCGATTTGACCTTCTTTGATCATTATCAAATATCGCTCGAGCCTCCTTAAGTTGAAGTCAAAATCGACGGATTGAACAATAAATGCCACATCGATATTGGAGGCTATCAGTTGATACACAATTTCTTTGCCCGCCACTTTCCTTTTTAAAAGTGATTTTCTCGGTAATATGTTGTGGATGATCGCAAAAGTGTTTTCATTAAAATATTCGACATAAACCCAATCACCGACCGTTGGCAGATCAAGATTCGTTTCAGCTCCATACATGATCTTTCCGGTAATCTCTGCTGGGATTTCTGCATCTTCATTTCTTATGAGGAAATTGTTTTTGTTGACAGTCGTAACACGGGCGAGACTAAACTCAGATTGTGGTGGCTCTAAAAGTTTTTTCTTGAACCAGTCGTTGAATCCAAGATCTTTGAATTTCATTGTTGAATTTTCGTTCTTCTTTTGTTTGTCTGAAGGCTCGCCGAACCTACCACATAGTATTTAGCATGCTGTTTGGAAAACATAAAGCATAATTTTGGAATTTGCCGTTTGATTGACTATCCTGAATTATTCACGATCCGACCCGCCCCACCC
>CAZXJE010000321.1:0-3695 GCA_964640835.1 uncultured Eubacteriales bacterium | reverse complement strand
TTATGATCCTCTCGTCTTTGTAAAGACCGGCATCACGAATGGATTGGATTTCGTTCGTTAAATCGTCTTTGGTTTTGCCGTACATGATTTTCCTCCTTTTTTATCAAGAATTAGGGATGTAGACTATATCAAAATTTTGATTGCTGGTCTATATTTTTATATCCCTGATAATCATCCCTAAAACCGTGATGGCAGGAATCACATGGCGAGATTGAGTGTTCCAATTATGTAGTGGAGAAAACCGTGTGAAGGGCTTGACGGGCATGGTACATCTCCCTTAGGGAGATGTGAGGAAAGCCCGGAACCGAGCGAAGTTTCCTCGCCGGGGAAACTGAGAGTGTTTTCGAAATCACTAATTGGAACACTCGGAACGTCATTCAGCACGGTTTTGAATAGGCTTTAATGTCCCCGAATTTGCCATTTACTGTTCAAAGGATTAGCTGGTATAATTGAGGCCATGACGGATAAGGAGTTGTTTTATACCGAGGTCTTCACACATGATTATAGGCGAAAATTTAAGGTGGAAAAGATCTTTTTTGAGGGCCGGACAAAATACCAATATGTCCAATGCTCTTTTTGGCAAGGTCCTCTTCTTAGATAGAAAAATACAATCCGCTCAGGTTGATGAATATGTCTACCATGAATCTCTCGTCCATCCGGCCATGATGACCCACCCGAAACCTCAGAGGATACTCGTTCTCGGCGGGGGAGAGGGGGCCACTCTGCGAGAAATTTACAGATATTCCACAGTTGAGAGCATCACGATGGTGGACATCGATGAAGACCTTGTAGAGATCTGCAAAAAACACCTTCCAGAATGGTCTGAGGGTGCCTATGAGGATAAACGAACTCGCCTCGTTATCGAAGATGCGCGTAAGTTCGTTGATGAAACTCAAGACAAATTCGATGTAATTATCTCAGATTTGACTGAGCCCCTCGAGGAAAGTCCTTCAGTTTACCTGTTCACTAAGGAGTTTTATGAAAAAATCAACAAAACACTGGATGATAATGGGGTGTTTGTCCTACAGGCGGGGAGCACGGACCCTACCTACCATGAATTTTTCACTTCGTGTGCAAAAACTTTAGGCCATGTTTTTCCCATAGTCAGGCCATATTGGACTTTTGTGTTTTCATTCGGCGGCCCTTGGGGATTTGTTGTTGCATCCAAAAAAGAGGACCCTCTTGATCTGGGTAAGAACCATTTAAAGAAAAGGACAGATTCGGAGGGGGTCAAAGGATTGAAATTTTATCATAACGGACTACACAAAGGACTTTTTGCATTGCCCGGGTATCTTGTCAACAATCAAGAGAAGGGGAGGGTGCTGACTGACCGAGAGCCGTTTATTTGGGAATAATATAATGACCTGTCCAACAGAGGATAAAGATATGGATATCAAGGAGATCCGGGAATATCACACCTCTTCTACGGGACTCTTTTTCACTGTACACTCGTTTCTCTACAGCAAGCAATCTTCCTTTCAGAAAATTGAGGTTTTCGCAAATGAGTCATTCGGAAAAATCCTTCTCTTGGATGGGCTTGTCCAGACTACTGAGAAAGACGAATTCTTCTACCATGAGATGCTTGTTCATCCTGCGTGCACGACCCATTCTTCCCCTCAAAACATGCTGGTTATCGGTGGAGGCGATGGAGGCGCTCTTAAAGAGATCCTGCGTTATCCTGTTGAGACTGTCTGTCATGTGGAGATCGATGCTCAGGTCATCGAAGTCGGGAAAAAATATTTTCCGTGGCTCTCCCCCTGCCTCAAAGATAAAAGAGTCGACCTCGTCATCGCGGACGGGCTTGAGTTTTTAAAGGAGACAGAAAGGACATTCGATATTATCTTTGTGGATTCTTCTGAACCTGTAGGGCCCTCTGTATCCCTGCATCGTCAAGATTTCTATGAGACAGCGAAAAAGCATCTCGACGGGGAGGAGGGCGTTGTTGTCGCACAGATCGGGTCTCCCCTTTATCATTTTAAATTCATCAAGGAATGTTCAGCGACTTTTAAAGAAATTTTTAGAGCAGTCCAATTCTACGTGGGACCCGTCCCTTCCTATCCGGGAGGAAGCTGGTGTTATGCTTTTCTATCCGATAATGTCGATCCCCTGGTTCTTAAAAGAGATCCTCTGCCCGGGCTCAAGTGTTACAATCGGGACATTCACCAGGCAGCGTTCACACTGCCTCCATATTTAAAGGACAATATTTAACCTGAATCATTCATTAAAAATATCGATACTTTGTTCAACAACAGCACTATCAATCATTTACATTATTCATCGTGTAAATCACCCTGACATTTCCGTTCTCATTGTGCATCCTATTCATAATCGACATTTTTTACCCTTTGGGCGAGCCGAGTTCACCGTATATGCTTCGTTGCGGCTCATTCGTGGTGGACGACCACAACTTCATGGGCCGACGCCTCGCATCTACGGCAACCTCGACTCGTGAATAATCCAGGTTAATAGTTGAGTTTACCCTCGGTATGTCTTTGTGTCAGAACCCTCAGCATATCTTCGGTCATCGCAGTCAGATCATAACTGGGCTTCCATCCCCATTCCTCACGAGCGGCCGAATCATCGATGGAATTGGGCCAGGAATCGGCGATGTCTTGACGAAAATCGGGTTCATAGGTACATGTGAACTCGGGGATGTGCTTTTTAATCTCTGCAGCGAGCTCACCTGCCGAAAAACTCATCGCTGTCAGGTTAAAATCAGAGTAGTGCTTGAGTTGGGAAAAGTTAGCCTCCATAAGATCAAGAGATGCTTTCAGACAATCGGGCATGTACATCATGGGTAACCTCGTATCTTCCCTGACAAAACAGGTGTATTTTTTGTTTTTGACAGCTTCAAAATAGATGGCAACAGCATAGTCTGTTGTGCCTCCACCAGGGAGCGTTTCATAGCTGATGATGCCCGGATATCGACAGCCACGGATATCCATGTCAAAACGCTTGACATAATAATCACATAGCAGCTCGCCTGCGACCTTGGTAACCCCGTACATCGTCTTTGGTCTTAAGATCGTCTCTTGAGGTGTGTTGTCCAGCGGAGTTTCGGGGCCGAATGCGGCTATCGAACTGGGTATAAAGATTCTGGTCATGTCATATTCCAGAGCAATTTCAAGAATGTTGTACGTGCCGTTCATGTTGACATCCCAGGCAAGCTTGGGATTCTTCTCTCCAACAGCAGAGAGGATCGCTGACATGTGATAGATCGTGTCGATGTTGTATTTTTTAACCACTTCCTCTATGGTCTCTTTTTTGGTGACATTGATGAATTCAAAGGGTCCTGAGTCGCGAAGTGTTGGGCTGGGTTGTGTCCTATGACCTGTGGCCAGCACATTGTCATTGCCATATTTTTCTCTTAAGGCCATTGTGAGTTCTGACCCGATCTGGCCTACGGCTCCAGTGACCATGATCTTTTTCATTTCTTTTGCCATTTCTATACCTCCTAAGCAGGAAATTTTGGATTTATATAAGGTGATTTTATATCTTGCTTTACCGGGGATGTCAACTCTTCCTTCATCTTCGATAAAAGGGCAGGGGAAGATGATTTCGCTCCTGTCAGATTTTTAACGCCATTCATTCATCGTCTTCTCGGCCCTGCGGAACTCCGCACGTTTAGCCTTCTGCTCGCATGTAATTTTTCAGCAATATTCCAATCCGCCCTCCAAATTTCACCGTGCTCACAC
>CAZXJE010000320.1:0-3711 GCA_964640835.1 uncultured Eubacteriales bacterium | reverse complement strand
TTTCGTCAACGGTTTTTTGGATCAGTTCGAAAGTGTATTTATTGGGTATGATCCCTCCGGCGAGGGCGTCAGCAAGAGTAGGTTCCTCCACAATATCGACGAGCCGGCCGGCGCGCAGACTTTCCACCATGGCCGGGCCACGCTCCATCATGACGCCGACAACATGGATCTTAGGATCGGCGGACTTGAGAGCAAAGGCGATACCACCCAGCAGACCGCCACCGGACAATGGGACAACGACAGTGTCCAAATCGGGAAACTCCTCCAGCAGTTCCAGACCGATCGTTCCCTGTCCGGCGATGACGACCGGGTCATCATAGGGATGAATCATCTCCAACCCCTCTTTTTCAACAAGGCGGTAGGCCTCTTCATTTGCCTCTTCGTAAGTGCTGCCCTTAATGACCACCTCGGCCCCGAGTTTCCGGGTCGCGTCACGCTTATTGGCGGGTACTGTTTCATAGAGGCAAACAACGGCCCGCAGCCCGAGACGGTGGGCGACATAGGCCAGCGCACGGCCGTGGTTGCCGCTGGAGACAGTGATGACTCCCCGCTGTTGCACCCCGGGGTCCAGGGACAGAATTTTGTTGGCAGCTCCACGAGGCTTGAAAGATCCGGTTTCCTGCAGGCACTCGAGCTTGAGAGCGATCTTGCTGCCGGTCAGTTCCACAAGCGCCGGGGATGAGACAAGCGGGGTCTTGTGCGCAATGGGCGCAATCCTCGTCCGGGCCGAATAGATGTCGCGCATCGTCAAGTCAATATCGGTCATGGACTCCTCCTCTCCTGATCCGCGAAAACGCTGCTCCTAGGGATCAAGAACAGATCTTGTGGTCGTCTGCGGTTAAAAATGATTCAAAAATGATTATAAATATTATGGGGAATCAAGTCCACTCGATAAGTAAAACACAGAATTAATCCCTTTGCTTTCGTGAGCTGCCCACCTAATATTGATCCAGTCTTTGAAGTATAATTTGGCTCGATTCCAGAAATCCTATTTCCCCATGGCTATTCGCTTCGAAATTCCGGTGTCGGCGGCAAATCATTCCAGTTCAGGATGGTGTTCCAGACCAGTCGGAAGTCCGAGAGGGTCAGGTATCGGTGGATCGGATCGAAGTCGTAGGCGACAACGCGTCCCTTGCCGCTGGGAATGTCCAGGATGGCCGGCTTGCCCATAATCTCATCCGCTCCCTTGATTCCGCCGCACAAAACGAGCGATTTCGTCGCCCTTACGACTTTGTTCGAATTTTCGTCGTTTTTGTGCTCTTCGTCGTCAGTCGGAATCTTTGTGCCCCACTGGAGGACGATTCGACCCTCGTCGACGTGACGGACACGATACAGGGGTCGATTCTCCCGAAAGGCGGAAGTGATTTCCGGATAGCCGTAGGCAAGTGGGTGATCCGGTCGCCGGAATCGCACCTGAAGCTCGCTGCCCGGTGTGTAGACATTTTTTACACGGGCCCGGCCTACGTCCTTGGCGATACCACCGTCTAGAGGCAGCTCGGAGGCACCGCCGAGCGTTACCAGCACTCCGCCGCCGCGAACAAAGTCCTCGATGTGCTGGACTCCCTGCCAAGTGAGCCCCCCAGTGATGTCTTCCGAGGAAGTGGGAAACCCGAGGGTTGGATGTTCCTCGGTCCGAGTGTAGGCGAGCGGGCTGTGAGTCGGGTCGATTCCGTTGATGATGCTTTTGAGACCGTCATCGGTATTCGGGAAGACGATGACATCGAATCGGTTCGCGAGCCCGCCGGCACGGACATCCTCGTCCATGATGAGCGTGTAGGGAACCTCCTCATCGTCGAACACCATGCGTAACCAGCCCGCCGACTGCGTATCGTTCCAGGTTTGAAGTAGAGCCAATCGGGGAAGATCGAGTCGGTGGCGGGAAACGTCGGGTGCTGAGGGTACGGCGACAACATCGAGACCTAGCGAATCCGCTAAGCCTTTGAGAGCAGCTCGCAGTCCCGGCTGGTCGGCGATGACCCAGGAGCCGGCCGGGTACTCGATCTCATCGACCGAAAAGGACTTCTCGACCGCCTCCACATCGAAATCGGCGAGACGTACACGTGCAGCAAGAAGCGCCTCTTGGCCGGTATCTTTGATGAGGTAGAAACCACTGTCGCCCACTACCTTTCCTGGGAGGATGATGTCCTCGGTCAAGAGGTCGGCTTCGATGTCTCTCACGGCCACATCCTCGATGGCTGTGACCTCGACGCCCAGTGTAAACGGAAGCGCCCATCCTACGTCGTCGTAAGGTTTGTAAGGCGTCTTGTCCACCGGAAACTTCTGGGCAATCAAGAGATCGTGAGCGTAGCTTCGATAAGGTTGATCCAAACGCACCAGGTAGGTTCCTGCTGCGAATCTGCCCTCTTTGACTTCGAAGGCATCGCGGCAATGTCTGACCTCGATCCCGTGAGAGCGCAGGAGATTCACCATGATAGCCAGTCTCCTCCGGTCGAGTTGTTCCTCCGGTATGGCGACCGCATAGGGAGGCTCAGTCTTGCCCTTTTTCACCGCATTGCGGCCGCATCGCCAAAAGTTCCGCATCATATCATCGGCATGAAGTGCCGTGTACTGAAGCGCCGAGAGCACGCCTGTCTGTTGATAGTTGACATTGTTACGGAGCGACCACTCGAACGCCTGGGGCGGCGGCCAGCTTCGATACCACTCCGCTTCGGTCACTGATTTTCCGAGGTACGTCTGGCGCTTCGGGTCGAGACGCCGGCGCACTGTCTCAGCGGTGGCGTTGCCGAAGGTCTCGTAGCCACGACCGATGGCGTTGTGATTGGTCGCAACTGAATCGGCGTAAATGTGCGCCCAGCCTTCCCCAAAACCCCAGGTCCAGACACCGGGCATGCCGAAGGAGGTCAGTGTCGTAACTTCGTGGAAGGCAATGGTATGCCACTCTGAGGTTGTGATGGGATCGAGGTTCACGTTGTAAGGTCCGGTACCGGTCCAGATGCAAAGCAGAGGGATCGATTCATGAAGATCGTGAACGACGACGGGATGCCATTCCAAAAAAGTGTCCTGTGTCGCCCGGGTTAAAGCGAGCTTGCGCTGAATTCCGTCGCGGTTGTTATCGTGGAAAACGTACTTCCCCCAGTAGGGAGGCGAGCGGGGAGGAAGACGTTCGAAATCTGTTTTACCTTTGAGGTGCCGGTAAAACCAGTCGACCGCTCGGTCGCGGCCGTCCGGTTCAACGACCGGAATGATCAAAACGACCACTGCGTCGCGTATCGTTTTGATCAAAGGGGTCTCGGAGACCGCCAGACGGTAGGCGAGCTCCATGAGCATTTCCGGGCTTCCCGTCTCCGTGGAGTGGATTCCACCGAGGAGCATGTAGAAGGGCTTCTGCTCCGCAACGATCTTCTCCATGGCGGTCTCGTCCGTCCGTCGCGGATCGGCGAGCGCTGCCATGGCCTCGCGGGCTGTGTCGATCTTGGATAGGCTTTGCTCATCCCCCACGATGACTAGCAGGATGTCGCGACCCTCTTCGGTGCGACCGATGATTTCGACTCGAACCCGGTCCGAAGTTTCAGCCAAGGTCCTATAGTAGGCGTAGATCGTTTCAGTATTTGACAACTCTCCCGGAGCACCGACAATGTGTCCCAGGTGGTCGGTCGGCGAAGGAACCGTAGGGTATTCGGGAACGTAAGAAACCCACGGCGAGACGAAGCGCTCTTCAGTCGTCGCTTCGGCAATGGCCGCTTGCGAGCC
>CAZXJE010000319.1:0-3712 GCA_964640835.1 uncultured Eubacteriales bacterium | reverse complement strand
ATCACCCTTCTTTTTCATTCCATAGATGGCCAGATCCAATATGAGCTTATCTTTTGTCTTGTGCAAGAAATCAGCGGATAGCCATTCATATCCCCGGACAAACTTGTATGGCACACACCATAACGGGAAATGATTCACTTCTTTTTTATACCATTCCATAAAATTGCTAACTTTCGAAAATGGTATGAAGACATCAACTGTGATAGGGATTTTGTCAGACGGGATCAACCGGCGAAACTTTTCAACTAATTTCAGTGTTCTTGTAGAGTTTATGAACTTTCCGAAGAAGAGCCTGCCCAGGAAGGACTTGGGATTTACATTAGTCACACCCTTGTCATACCTGAAAAAGTAGTCAGGTGTCTTAAGGTAATCCTCTTTTCTTTTTTTCGTGCTTAGATAGTAGATTCTCATCCAGTCATAATTATGTGTGTAGGGTGCTTCATCAACAAAATTCGCCACGCTGAGCACGTATTCTGTTGGCGAGTGTATGATTCCATCCATGAAATCAACATCCTTATTCTCATAGTGTCCCCATATGGCTGATTTATAATCTTCAAGATTATTGTATTTCTCATATGTCACTTTCACGGATGGTTTGGCTGGTATCAGCTTGAACTTTAGTTTTGAGATGATGCCGATGGTTCCGAAGGTGCCGTGCACCATCTGGAACAATAGGTTGTTCTCATTGTCAGGAGTACAGATCAGCACATCACCTTTTGCAGTGATTATTTCGTATTCAAGGCAAGTGTCATGAAATCCGCCGTGTTTGTAAGACATTGACTCTATTGAGCAGCCTGCAACCGCTCCGCCGATTGTGATGGTCTTCAACTCCGGCACAATAATAGGAACAAGACCGCATTTCATCGTCGCAGTTACCAAATCAATAAAAGTAACGCCGGGCTCTGCAATACAGATTCGCTTCTCCGTGTTGATATGGAGAATCTCGTTCAAGTCGCTGAGGTCGATCTTCTCGTCTGAATGCCTCTTATCACTCGGTTTAGGAACTTCATGAGAAACAGCTTTTTTCTTTAATGACACTGGTTTCGTGCTTTTGCGCTCTTTTAATTGTTTTATAATTCTATTTATTTTTTGTTCATGAGTTGTCATATTTTACACCGATTATAAATCACCCGGCCGGTCTTCAAGCTCTCTTTCCAGCTCCTGTCGCCCGCTCCTGATAATTTTTTTCATCCATACCTGTGATCTGCGACAATAAGCGATCCCCACCGTGACCAATTCACTTGCTCTCAAGAGCAATATACCATCTGCGTTGTTGCTCATCTAAACGACTGTTGTGTCATCAAGCGATAACACAACTACCTTATACAGGATAGCAAATACTTTCATAAAGAGGAAATTGTTTTTTTACACGCCGGCTTCTGGCAGGAAGCCATGAGTTTGACGGAGCATCAGAGGCAGGACAATCCCGCTTCCGCTGCTCTTACCCTATATTGGTGCCACGAAGAGAAATTGGAAAGATGGCTTAAAAGTTGGAGTATTGTTTTCCATCGGAAGACTTATTGCTCTTGCCCTTCTGGGCGGACTGGCAACAGTCGCTTTTGGCTTTGGCTGTCATTTTAACCGGTACTTCCGCCCCTCATCGAGCATAAACAGGTAGTTGTCGAGGGGTATGTAGTTGGCCACGGTGTTGCCCGTGCCTAAGCAGTATCCTCGGCCCTGGTCGCTGTTGGTGCAGGCATCCAGAGTCTCGCGCACCCGGCTGCGAATCGCCGCTTCGTCGGCGCGGCAGAGAAAATCCACGTCGATTCCGCCGAGGATGGAGATCCGCTCTCCGTAGCGATGGTAGGCTTCGCTAACCGGCAGAATCGTGTCTTCGAAGGAGTGTTTCCCATCGATGCCCACCGTCTCGATCAGATCTTCCATGACCGCGTCGAGATTGCCGCAGGAGTGCAGAAGGTAGGGCTTGCCGTGATCGTGAGCAATCTTGGCGCAGGCGCGGTGCCAGGGCAGGATCTGCTCCCGCAGGAAATCCGGGCTGGTCATTGTGGAGGAGCGGAAACCGAGGTCATCGGATCCCCACACCAGGGACATACAGTCGAAATCACAGATCAGAGCGGTGAAATCCGCGTAGAACTGCCCGATTTTGTCACAGATCATCGCTACCAGCGTCGGGTTGTCGTACAGATTGTAACAGAGACGTTCGTAGCCCTGCAGGAAATTGACCATCTCAAAGACATGTGCCGTCAGCTCGTAGCAGCCCATACCCTCAGGCAGATTCTTCTCCATCCACTCGAGAGTCTTAAGATCGATATCTTCAACCTTCGGCCAGGGATAACTCTCGAAGTCGGCCCAGTTTTGGATCGCTCCCTCGTGCTCCTCTATCCACTCCCGCTGCCCCCGGCTTTGGCGGCCGGCAGCTGTATCGACACTCTCAAGTCCCGGCATCGGGAAAATATCTTTGTGAACAAATCCGACCCGGAACACATCGTAGCCGAGATAGGCATGCACCCGGATATCCCGCTCCAAGAAGTAGAAGGGATCTGAGTTGTTCAGGTCCTGGGTAAGATCGAAGCGCTCGCAGACCGCCTCTATCACCTCCGAATCGAGGAACAGCTCGATGTGGTGAAGCCGTTTGGGGGCAACCTCGCGGCGGAGAACTTCGAGAAGCTCATCGACATCTGGCTGGATGGTTGATGAAAACAAGTGCTGCCTTTCTTGATTTCTGGGGCCACAGTATATCGTTCTGAGTCTCTTTATGTATAGTGGGAGATTCTGCAGCCTGCAGGTGAAGCACTTCTCCGACCGGCTATTTCTCTTCCGGGAAATACAGATCGACCATGGATTTATTCACCCCAGGAGCTCCGATCATGGGCAGGTTCCTCGTGCACATGGTGTTTTCGAGGTTCTGGACATCTTCTCTGGTCAGTTCCTTTACCTCGCCGACCCCGGGGTCATTATACCTGCCGATTCACACAAAAGTAATAGCATTAATCGGCGAAGACATGGCTTAGTTCGATAACCAGGCCTTCAAGCACGGAACAAGAGATGCTGTCCCCGGGAACAAACACCTGAGGTTCTTCCGGGTATTTCCCCTTCTCATCAAGAAGGTACACGTGGATGTATTTGTTCCCCGGGTCCGCTACCCAGTACTCGCGGACACCATGGTGTTCATACAGGTGGAACTTGATATCGATATCTTTTTTCGCAGTATTCGGGGTTATGATTTCGACGATCCAGTCGGGAACGCCGGTGCACCCCTTTTCAGTAAGCTTGTTTTTCTCGCATATGACCAGGATGTCCGGCTGTACCACAGTGTTCACATCATCTTCATCCTGCTCTTCATAACCGGGAAGAAGGACATCAAAGGGGGCATCGTATAACTTGCATTTCTTACCTTTCAAAAAATTGCCTATCTGCAGTGTCAAGGCTAATGAAATTTCCTGATGTCGGCGGTTCGGCGCGGCACTCATGTTCCAGGCCACTCCGTCGATCAGTTCCCAACGCTCATCCTCGGGCCACTGCCGGTAGTCGCCGTAGGTATACTTTTTGTCAGCTTTTCGTAGCGGTAATCCCATTTTCTTCATTCCTCCAGCATAGTATGTATACGGGGGAAATTGAAGCGGTGATTCAAATGAGCGATAGCGCCCCTCCCACTTGATTCTTACTTTTCTGCTGCTTTAATACCTGAGTAGTTACCTCCTCAATTGATATCCGAAGAGGATATCCGGGAGATGCGTTACTTTGCTCGGAA
>CAZXJE010000318.1:0-3750 GCA_964640835.1 uncultured Eubacteriales bacterium | reverse complement strand
GGGTGGGCCTTGTAGGGAGGACGTTCTTTATGTCCCATTGGTCCTGTCAATTCCACGTTGTTCTGGACGAGAATCCCGTTGTGAAATACGGTCATGTAGGCCGGTCTTCCAGCTTCCCTCTATGCGGGTGTAAACCTCAACGGCGTTCCATTTCTCTGTTCCGTCTTTCTGCCGGTCGTAGGTTACTAGGTTAAAGGTTAAGATGGCAATTTCCCCATGGAAATGAACTCAAATTCAAAAAGATTTAAGATTCAAAAAGGTGTGCGATGGAATTTGCATAATATTGGAGAATCTTTGTTTCCCCGGGGGCAGCTTGATAAAGATCGTCTTCTTCGAGCACAATGTGCCTTAGAATCAATGTGCGAAGACCGACCTCGATGGCATAATCGTGATCGCTGCGAGGGATGTAAACGGCAGCACAGCACTCCTCAAGCCTATCGATTTTATTTTTTACTCGGGTTTTCAGTTCCAATTCTGAAAAGTTTTTCTCCGCATCTTCTAAAAAGACAGATGCAATTAAAGCAACCGGAACAACAGGGATAATTCTGCCCACCGCAGTCATCAGATCTTGCGCCAGTTTTTCAACCTTCTTGAGCCGTTCTTCTTTATTGAGTTTTATAAAATCAACGTTGTGTTCTTTAGTATACGCCTTAATAGAAATGGGAGTCCCAAAATTAACTACGGTGTAACCATATCGATACCAACCCCTTCGTAATCTCAGCCTGATCGTTTTGAGTAGATAAAGCGATGCAGTTTTGATAACGTCTGCCTTCTTTTCTTTTCTTGCATCTGGATCGATAGCAAACAATGACGACCGGTCCTCCAGAACCCGGTCGTAATTGATCCCCACAGGAATAAAAACTAGATCACGACTGCTATCGGGCTCAAAAGTCCGTAGCATATAATCAAGGATGCCGATCTTCGGCGGACCCAATCGTCCATCTTTGCTGAGCTTTCCTTCGGGGAAAACAGCTTGCACGACCCCCCCTTCTGTAGCCATCTGTATGTATCGTTCTAGTACTCGTCGATAAAGAGGATTACCCGAACCACGCCTTACAAAGAAGCCTCCCAGTGCACGGAGGAGCTGCTGAAGGGGCCACACGCGCGCCCACTCCCCTACAGCAAAGCTCAGGGCCACCCGGCTGATAGTCAGATACCCGAGAAGAATATAGTCGACATTGCTGCGGTGGTTCATGATAAAAACCACACTCGACTGTGGATCGACTTTTTTGAAACCCTCTTCATCGACAAAACCTACGCGTACCCGGTAGAGCATCCGGCAAACAGTCCGGCTCACCCAGTTTCCGAAGCGGAAATAGACCAACGCATTAAAGGAGGGAACAATCTCGTGGGCGTATTTCTTGACTTTTTTTAAGGCGACTGCATGCGAGACATCCTGTTCTTTCGCGAATGCCTCAAGCGCCTGCTGCACTTTTGAATCATATACCAAACGATTGATGATCTCACGGCGTTTAGTGAGCTTAAAATCGGGAAGGCGCAGATCGAGGCGTTCGTCGATCTTAATGAGAGCCTTTTTGGTGCGGCGTCGGAAAAACCAGCGGATAGCAGGGAGAATCAGAATGTGGAGGAGGGACCATAAAACCAGCGCTCCCCCTACAATAACCAGCCATAAGGGAAGGCCGATGGATTTAGTCATTACTCTTCTCTTTGGAAGACACCGTGCTCTAGGAAGTAGATCACCTGAGCGATTGTGTTTTCATTCTTCATGATAAACGCGTGGGTCAGTGGCAAAATAATAAAATCGTTCATACCTTGAATCTTCATACTTTCTACTGTAACAACTCCATCATCCGGCCCTGGGAGGAACGCGGAATACAAGGGATTAAAACTCTTGTTTCCGGCGATTACACCCAGCTCAAAATCCACAGGTCCCAAGCTCTGCATAAAACTGCCCTCTTCTTGACTCAGCTGCGCTGCAGCAGGACCATAGATTCTCTCGAGAACAGTTTGATTCTTCAGCAAATCCACAAGCTCACTTCCCTGATTGGGAGGACTGATCATCACCACACGCCCGAGATTTTTAAGCTTTTGGCGCTTTAGGTAATAACGAACGATGATCCCTCCCATGGAATGCGTGACAAAATGTATCGATGATTGAGATTGGTCCCGGATCGGTTCGAGAACATCGTTTAAGGTCACAGAGGCCAGGTATTCGATGGTATGATAGGTGGAGGGATAATCCACATTGACGACACTGTAACCATGGGTTAACAGGCTCTCTTCCATCTTTTCCATGGCCCCGCCCGATTGTCTCAGCCCATGAAGCAAAACAACATGAGCATTGATCTTTGTGCCGGGAATTGGATTGGTTTTTTCCTCACACTGCACCAAGACAAGAATAAGTGAGATGAGAAAAACACATCCAATTCTTGATGGGAGTTTTTGCATGGAGTTTGAATCCTGCCCTAATGCTTATATCACTGCCCAAATGAGAGGTCAAGACTAGACATAAGAAAATTCCAGGAAAGATTCTTCCTAGAAATCCCTCTCAACTTATATCTTTATATTTATCCTAACGACGGCGTCTTTCCCGATAAAAGTGGAGGCTGCCCTCATGAATGCGATAGCCACTTGAATTAATAACCGACATTGTTCCTTTTGTATCACCTACCATATGGGCACAGCCATATTCACCCTTTTTATTGATGGCCCGGAAGCTTTCACCAGGGAGGAAATCTGATTTTATGGCTTTATATTTAGCGGCGATCAGGTGTACAGCATCGTCACAAGCCTGTTGGGGCGTTCTGCCCTCTTTCATGCGCATAACCATGTAGAAGGACGCACAGGATTTGATCACATCCTCTCCTCTTCCTGTTGCGGCAGCGGCACCAATATCGTTGTCCACGTAGAGTCCGGCACCAATGATCGGGGAATCACCCACGCGGCCCGGGATCTTGAAGCTCAGGCCACTGGTCGTTGTTACGCCTGCGATATCGCCGTTTTTATCTATTGCCAGGACGTTCGTTGTACCTAGAAGGCGCTCAAAGTCTTCATTCTCATCTGAACCTGGTCCATCTTTTTTGACATTCTTCAAATGCTCCGGAGGCCCCCAATCGTCACGTTCGCTTCTTCGCTCTTTCCATTCGAGCCAGACTTTCCGAGCCTTTTCTGTCAGTAAGTTGTCCTCCTTGAATCCCCATGTCCTGGCAAACGCCAGGGCGTCCTCCCCCACTAACATGACATGGTCTGTCCGTTCCATGACGACACGAGCCACAGAACAGGGTGTCTTGATGTTTTCAAGGCAAGCCACAGATCCGGCGTTATAAGTTTTTCCATCCATGATAGAAGCATCAAGTTGGACGACTCCATCTTCATTTGGCAATCCTCCATAACCGACACCCATACCTTCACCATCCAACTCGATGATGTTAGCGGCTTTTTCAACAGCATCAAGAGCCATGCCTCCACTCATCAATATCTTCCAACCTGTTTCTGATGCTTTTTTTCCGGTTTCGTTTGTATGTGCAACGATCATCATGGGAGTACTGCCAGACGATGTCGCCTGTAAAGCGGAAAGCTTATTGAAGAAGAGTGCTCCTGCACCAAATCCAAAACTCTGATTGAAGAAGTTCCTCCTGGATATTTTCTTTGCTATCACATGGCCTCCTTGATTGTTAGCATTGTAGACTTAAATACATTATTCTCTTTGAGAAAAATGTCAAGAAATTTTCATCTAAAAGGGGACAGGCTACTTTTTTAATTACCTCTGGAAAAAGTAGCCTGTCCCCT
>CAZXJE010000317.1:1794-3761 GCA_964640835.1 uncultured Eubacteriales bacterium | reverse complement strand
ACAAAAAACATTTTGTGCCTTCTAACTGTGCTTTAGCTATCGTCGGTGATTTCGAAATCGCTGAGATGGAGGAGAAGGTTAAGAATATATTTGTCGACATTCAAGGTAAACCCTTTGATCCACCAAAATACGAAACCGCGATTCCGCTCAAAGATAAGCATGAGATCGAAGAAGAAATGGATGTCAACATGGCGTACCTCGTTTTTGGATACAATGCACCCGATTATAACGATCCTGATCAATTTGCCGTCGACGTTCTGGCAGAAATTTTGGGACGCGGTATCAATCCCATGCTGAACCATCCCCTCTTGGAGAGAAGAGTTTATGTCAATTCCATCAACATGTCGTACTTAGCGCACAAATATGGAGGCGCGATCCTCATCTATTTCGTCATGGAGCCGAAATACATCAAAACGGCGAAAAGCAGGATCGTTCGCTACTTAAAGAGGACGAGAGACCTTCAATACTCAAAAAAGGACCATATGAGTGACTCCAGATTCCGTGCAACCGACTATCTGGAGAGTGCCAAGAACAGAATCAGGTTCAAGATTCACAGAGCCCAGGAGAACGGTCTCGCAGTGGCAAATTCTTACGCGAGATACATGCACATGTCCGGGGATAAGATAGAGGGCAATTTTCTAGAAAATATTGAGAATGTCGATTCATCAGATGTCAGGAATGCTGCTGGAAGATACTTAACAAAAAACGATTATGTCATAGTGACCATTATGCCGAGGGAGGATGAAAAATAATGTCTCCCAGAAAAATCCTGGTTCCCCTGCTCTTGATCTTTACTTTAGCGCTGACAGGCAAACAAGAAGATAGGGAAAACCCAACATCTGCCTGGAAGATTCCTCCCAAAAAGTTAAGCTTGGAAAACGGGCTTACCTACATATACCAGAAGGATATCTCATCCGCTGTCACAGTCGTGCAGGTGTTGATCAACGGGGGAAAACGAAACGAGCCCAAGGGAAAAGAAGGCCTTGCCTATTTGACTACTCGCCTGGCGATCACTATCCCCGACCAGAGGAAAGTTCAAGATCTGATGGATCAAGCCACACGATTGACATTGGACTGCAAAAGCGATTATTCCTTTATTAACATCTCCTGTCTATCTGAAAACCTGGACGATAGCTTAGAGACTACTTCCAAGATTATGCTAGATCCTCTGTTTTCCGGTTTAAAGATCGATGGGGTCAAAAAACAGATGAATCGCCGGAGAGAATCTGCCGAAGACGATTCCATACAGATGGCGCATGATGCATATTTTGACATCTTTTTTAAGGATACGCCATATGGTAGCTCGAGTTTCGGGACGGAAGATTCAATAAAGGCCATCAAAAAGAAAGACATAGAGAACTTCTACAAAAGCCATTTTGTCGCACGAAACATGGTCGTTGTTGTTACTTCGAATCTGGAAGAAGAGGAGATATCCAAACTTGTGGACAAATATTTCAAAAAATTCCCACAAGGCACTCTCAACGAATCTGTCCCCCTAACCTTTAATCCTCCAGCGGAAAAGTCCCACACCTTGGAGAGAGACACAGAGCAAACTTTTGTCTGTTATGCATTTCCACTGCCCAGAATCAATGCTCGAAACCTGATTCTGGCCTACATGCTTGAAAACCTTCTCGGAAAAGGATTTAGCTCGCGACTCTGGCCCCTGAGACAAAAAGAGAAACTTGCTTATCTGGTCAATTCAAGAGCGAATCAGCTAAGAGAAGGCGGATTTATGGAGGCCTATTTGGAGACAGAAAACTCTAAAAAAGATGTGGCCATGGATGCTCTCAACAAGGTGCTCCTAGATCTCTATGAGGAAGGTGTATCTGAATTGGAACTCCAAGTCACTAAGACGAATTCCAAGGCGAATTTTCTGCGCAGTAACGAAACCAAGGATGTTCGGTCTATCACAATCGCCTATTATGAGGCGTTAGGTGTGGGATATGACTTCATCAACAGTTATTTTT
>CAZXJE010000317.1:0-1694 GCA_964640835.1 uncultured Eubacteriales bacterium | reverse complement strand
ATCGCCTATTATGAGGCGTTAGGTGTGGGATATGACTTCATCAACAGTTATTTTTCGGAGATCGACGCAACGTCTCTCAAAGAGTTCAATGCGTACATCAAAGAAGTGCTCAATCCAGAAAAGGGTGTCAGCATCACCATAGGCCCAAAATCTCAAAAATCGGAGCTATTTAGCTCGCTGCGATATCTGCCAGTTCTTGAATTGTCTTTGGAATGGGTTTGCCCAAAACTCGATACCCATCCTTGGTCACCAATACATCATCCTCGATCCTGATGCCCCCAAAATCCTTGTATCCTTCGACTTTGTCATAGTCAATGAACTCAGGAAATTTGTTTTCCGCTCTCCATTTATCGATGAGTGCGGGAATGAAGTAAATGCCTGGCTCCACAGTTAAGACAAAACCTTCTATGAGTTCCTTTGCAAACCTCAAATAAGCAAGGCCGAACTGCTCGCTCCTCTTAAATTTCTTGTCATAGCCGACAAAGTTCTCTCCCAAATCTTCCATGTCATGTACATCCAGACCGATCTGATGGCCCAGACCATGCGGGAAAAACATAGCATGCACACCATTCTTGACTGCCTCATCCACATCGCCTTTTATCAGGCCTATATCTTTTAAACCAGAAGCGATTGTTTTAGCGGCCTTAATATGAATATCTCTGTAATTCACGTTCGGTTTTATGGCCTGTATGGCCGTCATTTGTGTCTCGAGGACTATCTCATATATCTCTTTTTGTCTATCAGTGAATTCGCCGTCTACTGGAATTGTCCGAGTGATATCAGATGCATAATGTTTCGGTGATTCGGCTCCTGAATCGCACACGACAAGATGTCCCTTTTCCAATATGTTCCCGTGATAGTGATTGTGAAGGGTCTGGCCGTTTACCGTTAAAATGGTCGGAAAGGCCATATGGCAGCCGGCCGATAGAGCAATTCCCTCCATCCGCCCGACAATTTCTCTTTCATATACTCCAGACTTTGCCATCTTCATGGCATTCGTATACATTTCATAGCTGACATTAAGCGCTTTCTCTATTTCTGCGATCTCTTCCTGTATCTTTATCGACCTCTGGGCGACAACGGCCTTGATGAGTGCCTGCGAAACATAGTCCTTTACAAGATTGTTATGAATCCCTAACAAGCTACTCAATTTTGTCACTGTTTCTGGTCTGTATGGCGGAAGGAAATGAACTTTTCGTCCGGTTTGAATGGCTTTCCTGAGAGTATCCTCCAACATATTCGATGGAAGTGTTTCTTCCACGCCCGCCTCTAAAGCTCTGTCCTTGAGCAAAGGTTGATCTCCCATCCAGATGATGTCCTCGATAGTCACGTCATCCCCAAAGACAATATCCTTATCCTCCTCCACATCTACAACACCGGCAAGGCCAGGATAATCCAATCCAAAAAAGTAAAGGAATGAACTATCCTGCCTGAAATGATAGGGATTAGCCGGATAGTTCATAGGGCATTCTTCATTGCCTAAAAAGAGCGCAAGGCCCGAACCGATCTGCTCCTTGAGCCGCTTTCTTCTTTGCTTATACACGCTTGCTTCAAACATCTCTATCCTCCTTTCTAAGGCTGAATTATTCACAAAAACTGCCGATACCTTACACTAAAAAAACTTTCAATTTTTATTATCGGCATTTTTTACCCTTCGGGCGAGCTGATCTTACTACAAAGCCTTCGTTGTAACC
>CAZXJE010000316.1:0-3771 GCA_964640835.1 uncultured Eubacteriales bacterium | reverse complement strand
CAGGCTACTTTTTCCAGAGGTAATTAAAAAAGTAGCCTGTCCCCCTTTTGTCACCTTTTTTGAATCGAACAATGAAAATCGCTATAATCAGTATCTCCAGTGATAATATGTCCATCTCAAGATTATCATTCATCATCTGTTTTATTTTGACATCCCTAACATGTTTTTCTGACCAAGGTCCTACAGCAAAAGATAAGACTCATGCACAAGCAAAGATTGAGCTCGGTGCAGATGCTCGCGAGCGGCAATTTTTCCGTCCTTATGTCCGGTTCGAATTTCCGATAAAGAAGAGCAACATATTCACCGAGGTCAACTATTATCAACGCATTAACAGCCAGCTCAAAGGAGAGGTTGATTTCTGGATCAGAGCAGGGGTGCTATACGACTTTACAAACTCGCTGAGTTTAGAGGGCAGCTTGAATCATTTTTGCCGTCATATCACGTCTCGCACATACCGTACAATTTTTGATGCAAATGAAGTCTTGGGAAGGCTATGGTACTGGATAAACAATATGAAGCTGGGTTTTGGTGGGGGCTTCTACGTTGGTGGATACGAATGGTATGACAACTTGTTTGTTTTTAACTATAAATATCCGAATATCCTCAAAACAGAATTCGGCATCGATGTGGAATTAAAAGTGATCAACTTCACAAGAGTTCTGCACGACCTGGAATTCTTTATCTCTCTAAACGAGGATCTGGACCTGTTCGTGAGAAACTCACGACACTACGAATATGACAACACAACTTATTTAGGGATGCGTTTCAAATCTGGGCGACAGGCAAATAATATCATCCAAAAGCTGGAACTCCAGATTGGCGTTTTGCCCTCCTATGATAGTCATAAAATGGAGTCCATACTTGCGATCGACCTAGAATTTTTCAAAAAACGAGACAGAAGGCTTCAGATTTCTTTAATCAGCCGGATTCCCATTCTTAGAGATGACACATTTTTCCACGTGTTTAGACCTGAAACAATCGGATATCCTCTCTCACTCCAGTATGAGCGAAAAATAAATGCCAATCTATTTGCTGTGGGATACTGTCTTTACGATGTGACTATGCCCGTAGACGTCGACCAAACATTCACATCGAATCTTGGATTGGGAGTTGGCCTTAGAAATCAGCCTTTCTTTGAAAAACTCGATAAAAAAATCAGGTTCGATGTCTTTGGCGGTCCGAACTTCACACACACGTATGATATAGGTGCAAACGTAGGCTTTAACACCGTTGAAAGATCTTTGAACTTTGGTGCCAATGCAAAAACCAGAGTTAATGCAGATATATTCAAGGGGAGCCTCACTGTTTTTGGAGAATTCGGAAGTGAAGTCAAGATTAGGATCTTTGTGAGAGGGGAGACTGCAAAATATTTTAATGAAGACGATTCAGCTGTAAATAAATGGCAATTTGGCTTTACACTTTTCTCGTGGTTCTAACTAACCTGAATTATTTATAAAAGCTGCTGCCAAATTTATGTTCTAAAAGCATTCAATATCTTATTGGTTCTGTGAAATTCCTAGGATTCAAAAAAAGGAAAGAATCAGTGGTGAAATGGGGACTGACTCTCCGGGATCAGCTCATAGCCTTTCTTTTCGAAGAGACCTAAACAGGCATCAGCCACTTCAGGATCATAGTAGATACCTTTATGATTCTTTATTTCATCCAGCGCTACATCAATACCTAGAGCTGGCCTGTAGGGGCGGTGCGAGGACATAGCCTCAACGACATCCGCGACGCTCAATATTTTCGATTCCAGAAGGATCTCCTCATCCTTCTTGCCATCCGGATAACCGGAGCCGTTTACTCTTTCATGATGCTGGTGAACGATCTCTGCGACTGGGTCGGGAACTTCTGTCTCAATCATGATGTCATAGCCATATTGCGGGTGAGCTTTGATGATGTTCACTTCGTACTCGCTCAGCTTGCCGGGCCTTGTCAATATCTCAACGGGTATATAGATCTTGCCGATATCGTGAATAACTCCAGCGATATGGATGTTATCAACTTTTTCTTTGGGGAGGCCCATTTCTACTGCAATGGCCGATGCCAGCGCGGCCACCCGACGTTGGTGCCCAGCCGTGTAGGGATCGCGCATTTCGATCGTCGTTGAGAGTGCCTGGATGGTGACTTCAATGGTTCTCTGTAATCTTTCCTGACTCTCCCTGAGTTTTTCCTCGACCGTCTTCTTTTTCTCTCGCGTGCGAATGGCTGCAATGCCATAGGAAAGGTCTTCTGCCAGGGCTGATAAAAGTACAAGATCCTTTTTTCTGAAGCCCTTTGGATCTCCAGAAAAGATATTGACTGCTCCTAGTGTCCGATTGTCCCGGATCAGAGGGAAAGCAACTGAAGACAAAAATCCTCGCTTGGACGCTTCTGTCTTCCAGGGTGTGAAACCATTTTTTTTCGCCAGGTTTTTTTCTATGCTGACCTCGCCTGTCTGGATAGCTGTTCCCGCAGGGTCTTTACTTCTCTTGATTTGCGACCAGGTCAACTCGATAGAACTCAGATATCCCTTCTCATCTCCCGCATAAACGACAGGATGCACCTTTTTATATCGACCGTTCTTGGGGAATCCGATCCAGGCAAAGGGATATCCACCCAGGTCAACGATAACTCGGCACATTTTATTGAGGAGAGTGATTTCTGTGTACGAACGCACCAATGCAAGGTTCCCCTCTCTAAGAGTATCAAACGCCCGATTCTGGCTCTTGTGAACGAGTCGATCGCATTTGGAATCGACAGAACCCTGGCTTGCGCCTAAAATACGATTATCCATAATAATGCGTAGGTTTAGTCGCACCTCTTATGGAAAAATTGATCGAATGCAAAAGATGAGCGGCGGTTTCATTCATGCTGGTCCAGTTGTAAATCTCAAAATGACAGAATCCCTTCCTGGACCCGGAATCGAAGGCCGGAAGAACGACAATCTCTAGCTAATCGATATTAGTCTTGGAAGTTACAGAATTAAGAGATCCCGCCAGGACCTTGATGGCGCATCCTTCCTTCCCCTGATCTTCGTTGGCAATAAACCAAGCACAATCCCCCCTAAGGCATCTGGCTTGTTTTTCTTCGATGTCTGATATGAATCCAGGCTCTTTGATCGCGATCATCAATAATGGACAGATGTCAAGCATTGCAGTTCCCCCAACTTAAATTTTTCTTCTTCTTTTTATAATGAATATTTGATTTTGTCAAACTTTTTCCAACGCACAAAAAATAAAATCATATCTTTTGCTCATTTCGTGTATCTATCGATATCCGAACCAATAATTTAGTCAATTCACCTCAGCAAAAGTGGGTAATTATTTTATATTACAGCCACTAAACTTCTCTAATTGTTTCAAATTTCAGATTCTTTGGATTATAATAATCCCAAGATTTCACAATGAAATTCCAACACTACTTTAAGAGGATTCAATCATGAAGAAATATTTTGTTATTTTGCTTGTGGTCGGCTTTATTATTGCCGGAACACATTGTGCATCATGGGGCAAAAAAGAAAAGGGTGCAGCTATCGGCGGAGCCTCGGGAGCAGTGCTGGGTGGTGTGATAGGCAAGGCTGCAGGAAGCACTATTGCTGGAGCCATCATCGGTGCTGCTGTGGGGGGAGCCGCAGGCTACTACATCGGCAACTATATGGACAAACAAGCGGCAGAGATCGAAAGAGATATCGAGGGAGCTAAAGTCGAGAGGATCGGCGAAGGCATAAAGATCACCTTCGACTCCGGAATTCTCTACGATGTCGACAAGGCAAGCTTGAAACAAACAAGC
>CAZXJE010000315.1:0-3777 GCA_964640835.1 uncultured Eubacteriales bacterium | reverse complement strand
TCATCGGTCTGTTGTTCCTCTTTTTCTGTGACCTCGAAATCATGCTCGCGAAATGTGTCGAAAAAAGAGGATTCCAACTGGCTGTATTTTTTGATGGGGATGTCAATCAATAAATGATATACACCTTCTTCATCCGTGAAAAAATTGACAGATTCATCGAGGATATCCGAGTCAGAAACGGTTTTGAGCAGAGTCTGAGATATATCTGCTTTTTCCTCAACCTTTTCCGCGTGAGCCACAACTTCCTTTTTTCTTCCCAATGCCGAAAAAACGTAGGAATCTTGGCCACGCCTCCATCGGATGTAATCCAGGCCCAGAGTTGAGAGGATGGCCAGGCATAAAAGAAAGATTGGAAGACCGGGGGAAATTTTCTCTGAGGTGTCAGTTTTAATAGATCTGAAGGTCCTCATGAACGATCAATTGGCTAGAAGTTTTTGAGTTGCTTTAAGATAGGCGCTTGAGGTCATGTCTTCAATATCAATTTTGATATCCGGCTCTAATCCCTTTTCCCAAAAATCCTTGTCCTTTTTCAAGTGAAAGATGGCGGATGTCAGCAGTAGACCGCTCCCATCGTCTAGGGGGATAAAGTGTTGTTTTGAGACAAGACCCGGAGTTTGGAAACCGATGACCTTGACTTTTTTGTATACTTTAAGCACTGAAGCTAGAACTTCCGCAGGGCCGATCGTGGCTTGATTGGTCCAAACGATCAACGGTAAATCCGCAAACTCTGTTGTTGCTTGGAGCGACAGCGTTTCTCTGATCCCCTGGCCATTCTCGAAATACCCGGATTCTTTGTTCTCAATAAAGATGTCGAGCAATTCTTGGGCTTCTTCGATATTTCCCTCCGCGCAATCCCTCAGGTCGAGAACGAGGGGTTTCTCCTTCGTCTTCAGAGCGGGGAGTAAATTCTCCTTCAGCATGTTCACACAAGGTGCATAGAGCCGCCGGATTTTCAGAATGCCACTGGTCCCCGTTGCGGTGGTGTAAGAGTATGTCTCTGCCGGGATCGTCTCCCTTTCCAGACTGACAATTTCAGAGCCGGTTCCCCTCAGAATTTTGAGTGTAATAGGATCGGTCGATTTGTCCTTCAGGAGAAGGTTCGCCTCGAGCATGCTCATTGACAGTGTGGAATGGCCGTTCATAATGCTGACCGATTCCCCGATCCTCAGTCCTGCCTTTTCAGCAGGAGAGTTCTTCTTTATGCCGATGATAACAGGAAAGCTGCCATACGTTTTGTAAAGTGTGATTCCCGGCTCTTTAAGGTCGGTGTCTCTGCGTTGTTCATACTTGAGGACAGCGTTTTTGTCTAGATAGCTTGAAAGGATATCCAAAGAATCAACCAGGCCGCGAAAAGCGCCGTCCATAGTTTTCGAGGGATTGGGTTCCTCAACGTATTCGTCCCTGATGAGATATGCCACGCTCCCTACGAGCCTGAACTGGTCATCAGAGGAATTCTTCCGTGACAATCCAGGTAGAAAATTCTTATCGAGCAGAATAAACAGGAGGAGTGTGAGAAGAGCAGGAATGAGTATAAATCTTATTCTTCCGATAGCCATTTTAATAAACCAAGACCGCAAATTGTATCATCTTCGTTTTAACCATTGCAAGGGATTAAGGGGCTTTGTCTTGAAACGTATTTCAAAATAAAGGGTTTTACCCTTTAGAGAACTGTAATCTCCCACTACAGCTATGGATTGATCGGCTTGGACTGGATCTCCCTTTTTTACGAGAAAGTCAGAGCAATGTCCATAGAGTGTGTAGTAGCTCATCCCGTGATCGATGATGATCAAGTTCCCGTAGCCCTGAAAATGGTCTGTGTACGCCACTGTTCCCGGATGGATGCTCTTGACAATCATGTCTTTTCTGGGGGAGATTTCGATTCCATTGTTCATTGTGGTGGTGTTGAAACGTGGATGTCTTTGGAGACCGAAGCGCGTCACGACCCTCCCCGTTATCGGCCATTGGAGAGACCCTTTGTTCTCATAAAGCGGGATAAGCGTGATTGTGGGAGGGATTTTGCTGTTCAAGATCTTTTTCATCAAGTTTTGGAGTTGTTCGGCTCGGTCTTCGAGCTCGTCCATTGTTTTCATATGGGTTGTCTTGTCCTGTTCGATCTGCCGGATCAGGTCCGTGTTCTTTTTTTCTTCGGCTTCGAGATTCTGTTTTTTTTGTTGAGCGCCCTGGATGAACTTGGAGATATTCTGTTTATTTTCTTCGAGTTTTTTCTCTGCGGTATGGAGTTCATTCAGGGTCTGGAGATAATCCGCCACAATTTGGTCTTGGTGCTGGGCCAAGAGCACCAAGTGTTTGTTTCCTTGGAGAAGACTTCCCATATCGTTGGCTTCAATGATAAAATCGATAAAGTCTATTCTCCCATATTTATAGAGGATGGTCAGAATTTTCCCTATCGATTCTTTTTCTTTCTCTAGCTTAGTTCTCAGTTCGGGGATCTTCCTGTCCAGCGCTGACAACTCTGAGTTGGCCTTTTTCATCTGAATGTCGTAGAGAGAAATCTCTTTTTTGATCAATCTTTTATTGAAGCTGATTTTATCCATTTGAGCGAGGATCGACGTTTTTTTTCTCTCATCTCTTTTAATCCGCGTTTTAAGATCATCGATCTGTGCGGCGATCTCCTGCAGGCGCTTCTCGTAGTCTACGACTTCCTCTTGGCTATTGATAGGGGGAGAAGAGAGAAAAGCCGACAGGACAAGAAAACTCAGGGTAAACCGCAAAATGTATCTAGCCATAGGTCAACAGCACCGAATCAATATTCCTCACACCCATAATACCACACAATCATTGAGTCATACGAATGGTCAAAAAATTTCATTTTCTGAGGACATAGATGATCCCACCCACTATGCCTACGATCAGCATAAATGCCAGATCGATCCAGGAAAAGGAGATGGCCGCCGCCGATGAGATCCCGTAATATCTGAATATTTCCAAGTAAGCGCCTTCTCTCAATCCCAGCCCATTGATGGTGATGGGGATGAGCAGGATGAGGTGTACGATGGGAATGAAGATGAAATAATCCAGGAGTTCGATGTCCAGATGAAGCGCTCTTCCTATCAGATAATAGTGAAAAATAACGTTGATCTGGAGGAGTGCGGCCCAGAAAAAAGCTTTCCCAAGGGCCCTTTTTCTCTTTCCGTAAAAGAGGATGGTCTCTCTGAATTGGCGTATCTTTTGTTTGATCGTGTTAAAGGGGCTCTTTTCTGGAAGTTTCTCGAGAATGATGTCTGCAACAGGGGTGAGAAAAAGAGCGAGCAAGCTCAATCCGAAGCAGCTCAAGATCAATGACACCCAGATCACAGGAAATTGCTGGGCCATATCCAGACGTATTAGGGACGCAAAAAAGGCGAAGAGAAAAAGGACGATGACACCGGACAGGCGTTCGACGAGGATAATAGCCGAAGATTTTATGAGAGACTTTGAATAACGGGAACCATCCCAGATGCGGACCACGTCGCCGCCGATCCGTGTAGGAAGGAAGAGGTTGAAGAATGATCCAACCAGATAGGATTTTGCCAGAAAACCGATGGGCGCCCAGTCATTTTGAGCCTTGATGAGGATCTGCCAGCGTATGGCACTGATCACAAGGCCAAGTGCATGCAGGGAAAAGGATATCCCCAACAGAAGATGATTCGCCTCTTTGAGCGTGGCGAATATATCCCTGAGGGAGGTCTGGGAAATCAGGATAAACGCCAGGACGGAGGTGCTAAAAACAAATTTGAGCGTGAAGACAACAATATCTTTTTTTTTCAGCATTTAAAC
>CAZXJE010000314.1:0-3802 GCA_964640835.1 uncultured Eubacteriales bacterium | reverse complement strand
AAGGATGTCGTAGAAGGAGCTATACTCTGTGATTCTCTCGAGAATATAGACTTTGCGATGTCTATGGTTCTTCCTTCTGATGTCGATCAAAGCACTGCCGATCGATTCCAAATGGAAGCCATGCTCAATCACAACACAAAGCCAATAATTTTTGTCTCCTATGATTTTAACGGCTGCATAGATTGTGTGGATATGGCTGAAGTTGTGATGGGTGGGGCTGAAGCATTAAGAGAAAATCCGCTTGTTGCCTGTTACATAAATGTGCCAACCGGGCTTCTGCACAATAAAGATTCACTCCAAAAGTTGCTCTATTTGGCTGAAAAGAACATTCCATCTCTTTACATCCCATGTTCCACAGAAGGTGTTTCAAGCCCTATAACGACGGCGGGAGCTATAGCCCTGGACTATGCCGGTGTTCTTGTCGGGCTGGTGCTATCACAATTAAAACAAGAGGGAGCGCCGATTATAGTCCCTGGCATGTCACCGGGTCCGTTGGATATGCGTACAGCCGTCAATCCCTATTGCGATCCTGAACAGGGAATAATGCAGTCCATGGCCAGATTTTATAACCTCCCGATGTTCTCACTTGGAGGGGCATCAGAATCGAAAGTGGTGGACCAGCAGGCTGCTGCTGAGGCCTCTTTGAGTCTGTTGTTTGAAACCCTCACTGGCAGTGACCTCATCCACGACCTTGGTTATCTTGAATCGGGTCTAACGTTTTCATTTTCTCATTTGGTCATCTGCGATGAGATAGTGAATTGGATTAAAGCTTTCACTAAAGACGTCAAAGTGACTGAAGAGACTTTGGCTTTAGATGTTATTGAAGAAGTCGGGCCCGAGGGCAACTATTTGAAAACAGAACATACCCGTAAGCACTACAAAGAACGTTGGTATCCAAATCTCTTTGAGCGAGATACGTATGATTCTTGGATTGGAAAGGGCGGGAAAACACTCGTTGAACGGGCTGCTGACGAAGTTGACCTAATTTTATCTGAGCATGAACCTGAACCCTTGCCCGCCAAAATAAAAGAGAATCTTCAGAGGATTGTTGAGAATGCCCACCGAAAGGGCTGATTTGACATGCTGTGATTCGATGTTTAAGATTCCCCTTGGAGAATGAATGGATAATTTATAGGAATTTCCTTTTAGGGCTTAAAAACTCGAGTGGATCACCTATTGACGGTCACCCCTTCTCTCTTTGGACGCTCACGAGCGAAACGAGGGCGAAACCATCCTTCGCGGCATCAAGCAATCGGACGCTCGGCAAGAATGTCAAACAAGAGCAGAGCCCTTGCCTAGTTGGTGGAGGCGCTCCCCTTCACGTACTTGCCATACCAATCCAGATAACGCTCATAGAGATCCTTGATGTAGGACGGCGTCTGGATCCCGTGAAACTCACCGGGGTAGACGACGAATTGTGTCGTACGTCCGAGTTGTTTGAGCGCTTGATAGAGCTGCTCCGAATTGAGGATGGGGACGTTCCAATCCTTCTCCCCTCCAACGATGAGTGTTGGGGTCGTCACGTTCTCCACATAGTTGAAAGGCGAGAGCTTTTCCCAAAGCTCCCGATTCTCCTTTTTCCAGGGAACACCTAACTCAGACACCCACCACCGCTGGTACTGGTCGTGGCCGTAGTTGGCGACATACAGCGTGGAGCTGGCGCCGGTGATGGCAGCCTTGAATCGTCCGGTCTTGACGATGACGTTGTTGGTCAGCAAACCGCCATAGGACCATCCGCCTACTCCAAGCCGATCGGGATCGACATAACCTTGTTCGACGACATAGTCGACCGAGGCCAAGATGTCCTCGTAATCCTTCTCACCCCACGAATTCCAGATGCCCAAAGTAAAATCCTGGCCGTAGCCGGAAGAGCCACGCGGATTGGGAAGGACGACTACATAGCCGTCGGCGGCAAAGAGCTGGGCTTGGAAGTGGAAGCCGTAATCGTATTGGGAGACCGGCCCGCCGTGTATGCGGAGCAGAGCGGGGTAGCGAAAGCTCGGATCGAATGCCGGCGGCTTCACTACAAAGGCTTCGATTTCGGTTCCGTCCTTGCTCTTGAACCGGATCTCCTCGACGGCTCCAAGCCGTACCTCGGAAAGGAGCTTTTCGTTGGCATGGGAGAGCTGCTCCAATTCACCTTTTGTGTAGATAAACACCTCAGGAGGGAGATAGGGCCCTGTAACGAGGGCGGCAATCGTACCATCCTTACCGATCTCGAATCCGTTGATGATTTGAGAGCCGGTAATGAGCCGTTCCACTGTGCCCCCTCCCACAGGAATGCGAGCCAGCTGACGCTCACCGCTGTCTTCCAGAACGAAGTAAATCGATTTTCCGTCCACGGAGAAACGGGGATTCGACATATGCCGGTCCAGCTTCTTGGTGAGCACGTTAGCTTCACCACCCTTAGAGGAGACCACCGCCAGGTGAGGCGTAGCGTACACCAAGGCGTCCGTGTCGGTGATCGAGATGTAAGCGATGGACTTAGCGTCGGGGCTCCAGGTGGGCGAGCTATCGGCCCCGGGATTCTTGGTCACCTGCAGCAGCGTTTTCCCCTGATCCGGATTGTCCGCCGCAACAATCCATATGTCGGTGTTATAGTTTTGATCGGGCTCATCGGTGCGGTTACTGACGAAGGCCACGGACTTGCCGTCCGGCGACCAAACGGGCTCACTGTCGTCGAAATCGCCGGATGTGATTTGAGTCGTCGTCTTGGACTCAACATCGAAGACATAGAGGTGGGTACGGCAACGATCCAGATAGCCAGTGTAGTCCTGCTTGAACTGAAGGCGATCGATCACCCAGGGTTTGGGTGTTTTCTCCTCGTCGTCGCCATTGTCTTCCTCTAATTCTCCTGGCTTCGGATCCTGAAGGGTCAACAGTAACTTGCCACCGTCCGGAGACCAATCGTAGGATTTCACTCCCTGGGCGATCTCGGTGAACTGTACGGAATCTCCACCCTTTCGGAACAGCGTCCAGACTTGAGACTTGTCATCATCTCGAGCTGCGAGGAAAGACAAATATTTCCCGTCCGGACTCCACCGCGGCCGTGAGGCGGAGCTTCCCTTCGCGGTCATCGGTATCGCTTCACCACCCTCGGCCGGCACCATCCAGATGCGGCTCTCGCTCTCGTCTTCCTCAAGGTCCATCGTGGATACGGCGAAGGCAACCCACTTACCATCGGGATTGAGTTGCGGATCGGAGACTCGATAGATTCGGAAATAGTCGTCGACGATCAGATTTCGGGTGCCACGACTTTCCTGCCCGAATGCGGCCGCGCAAGCCAATGCCAGGACGAGAGCTAAATTTAGAAAACGCTTTGAGATTTGCTTCATTGATAACTCCCTTTTTATATGCTTTTTAGTTGATAAGGAATCCAGTCAGTAAAGCGTAGAATCGCAATTGAACCGCCTTTACACGTATTTTGTGTTTATGCACAGCAGAAGTCGTATCGTTTCACGTAAATCACTAAATTGTCAACAATTTTGTATTCAATTTTGTATTCAAAAATCAGGATTGTGTGTGCCCTCGCGGTGATAATGGAGGGCTCCACATCGAAGTTCGTCATGCCGGGCATCGGAGTCGTCCGCGTATTCCACGAAAAGATAGGCTGAATTTTTGTTAAAAATAATGTAAGATATGCCGAATAATGTATGATATACAAAAATTAAGGAGAACAAGATGTTAGAAACGAGGAGACCGAAGCTGGACATGCTGTCCGAATCGTTCATCGATCAGATTGTTTCAGAAGCATTGGATGTTCTGGGAAAAACGGGCGTGCTCATAGAGAACGATGAAGCGT
>CAZXJE010000313.1:0-3803 GCA_964640835.1 uncultured Eubacteriales bacterium | reverse complement strand
CGTGAATAATCCAGGCTAGGTGATTTTAATCAAAATCCAGAGTGAGAAGCAAATATATTTTTGCGTTGCTTCTCTCCTGAATCTGGGGGGAGTATAAAATGTAGGGGCTGTTTCCCAAACGGTCCTCTGAGCGGTCAGTTCGGGGATCTGATCCTACATGATATAAGACCCATTCGGCAAAAAACTTGACATTCGCAAGGATTATATAATATAGAGAAAATCCGTTGGGACAATTCTGGATATTAAAAGATAGATCGACAGTGTATTCTCAAAACAGTAAATATCGGCGTGAGTGAATGAAAATTCAAAGGAGGTAAGAGATGGCATGGGAATTTATGGGACGAACAATTCATAAGATAGGAGTCGTGGGGTCCGGGAATATAGGACCCGATATCGCTCTCTATTTCACCAAAGTGTTTCATAAGTTTGGAGTTCCTGTGGTTATGGTCGACATCTCTGAAAAAGCTCTCAAGTCGGGCGAAGCACGAGTGAAGGGAAAATTTAGTCGCGGTGTAAGATCTGGAGCTTTTACAAAAGAAGAGGTGGATGCCATGCTTGCTAACCTGACCTGGACGACCGATTATGCCCAGTTCGAAGAAACCGATTTTGTGATGGAAGCGGCCACAGAGGATGTGGGGATAAAAAGAAAGATCTTCGCAGAATTGGAGAAATTCTGTCCGGAGACTGCCATCCTGGCATCAAACTCCTCTCATATGGAGCCAGAGGTCATCTTTGATGAAATTACAAACAAGGAGAGATGTCTGGTCATTCACTACTTTTTCCCTGCTGAACGAAGCATCATCGTGGAGATCGTTCCGGGGAACGACACGGCACCAGAGATCACAGATTTTCTGTTGAATTTTTATGAACAGATCGGAAAAGCACCCATCAAGGTGAAAAGCCGGTTCGGGTATGCTATAGATCCTATCTTTGAAGGTATTTTCCTTGCTGGGGCTCTTCTGGTTGAGAAGGGCATTGCAACAGTGGAACAGATGGATGCCATGATCCAAAGGATTCTTGGATTGGGCGTGGGGCCTTTTACAGCAATGAACCTTACCGGAGGGAATCCCATCACGCAGCATGGGGTTTCCGAGATGAATACTAAGATCATGCCATGGTTTCACTCCCCCGCGATCCTGAACAATCAGGTGGCACTTGATAGACCATGGAAGACTTCCTGGAGACATGAAGATGTCCATTACAATGAGAGCGTGTACGAAAGAGTCGCAGACTCGATAAAGGGAGTATACTTCGGGCTCGTCTGTGAAATATTGGACTCTGGAATCGCAATTCTGGGGGACTTGGAGATGGCAGTGGAAAGCTCTCTTGTGATCAAGGCGCCCTTCCAGATGATGAACGATATGGGCGTTGATAAGGCTCTCGAGCTTGTGAAGGCCTATGCCGAAGAATGGCCCGGATTTAAAGTGCCTGAAGTCTTAGTGAAACAAGCCGAATCCGGAAAACCTTGGGATATCCCCATGGTTTTTAGAGAGGACAGGGACGACGTGTCGGTCGTCACCATCCGAAGGCCGAGCGCATTGAATGCCTTGAACACATCCATAATGATCCAGCTTAAAAATGTGTTTACGGATATTCGATCAAACGAAACGATCAAAGGCGCCGTTTTGACCGGTTTTGGCATAAAGGCTTTTGTGTCCGGTGCAGACGTCCATGAGATCGCCCGCATGAAATCACCCAAAGAATTGGAAGTATTTGCCCTGAATGGTCATAGCGTGCTGAACCTTATAGAAAATCTCGGAAAACCCGTTGTCTGTGCGATGAATGGGCTGGCTTTTGGAGGGGGGAATGAGCTGGCGATGGCCTGTACTGCCAGGATCGCCAAGAAGGGGACAAAAGTGCTGTGTGGACAACCAGAACCGAAACTCGGACTAGTCCCGGGTTATGGCGGAAGCCAGAGGCTCCCGCGGATCATAGGCCTTTCCGCCGCTTGGCCGATCCTTCGGACGGGAAATCCCATTTCATCAGAGAAAGCTCTCGAGCTCGGTCTGATCCAGGAAGAGGTGGAGGGGGATATCAAAGAGGCGGGTATCACTTTTGCTGAAAAACTGATCTCTGGGGAGATAAGCACTCCGGTCATACAGAAAGGTCCCCTCGAAATACCCGACACACTCCCTGAAGTGGACATTGGTTTTCTGTCAAAAAAGACCGATGAGATCATGCAAAGAGTCATACTCGAGGGAGCGAAGATGACGCTCGAGGAGGGGCTCAAGCATGAGGCTAAGGTTCTGGGAGAGCTCGTGGAGACCAAGGACATGAGGATCGGTATGGAAACGTTCAGAAAATTCGGTCCCAAGAAGAATGCGGGGTTTTCCAATGCGTGATCGAGAGATGAAGAAAAGGCGCCATCAAAACGAAAGAGGAGGACATCATGGTATTTGAAAAATCCTACATTCCCTATGACGCTTATTGGAGCACTCCCTTCTGCCGATGGCAAGGAAGCTTTGCCCACTTGCATTCCATGGAGTTTGCCGCTGAGGTATGTCGAGGAGCTTTCCCTGCCAGGAGGATCAGTCCAGATATCTTCGACAGTGTGATTCTGGGGATGACCGTGCCCCAAAAAAATTGTTTCTACGGAGCCCCCTGGATGGCTGCTATGGTCGGGGCCAAAGGGATAACAGGTGCTATGATCAGCCAGGCGTGTGCCACATCGGCCAAGTGTGTGAGTGTGGCATCGATGGAATTGGAGATGGGCGACCAGGAGACGATCCTTGTTGTCACATGTGACCGGACGAGCAACGGCCCTCACATCTATTATCCTAATCCACTGGGTACGGGGGGAACCGGGGATAAAGAGGACTGGGTGTGGGACAACTTCGGTTATGACCCCTGGGCCAAAAATGCAATGATCGAGACTGCCGAAAAAGTGGCGGAAGAGGCAGGGATCACCAAGGAAGAACAGGATGAGGTGACGCTTATCAGATACAACCAGTATCAGGATGCCCTCAAGGATAACAGCGCTTTTCTCCACCGCTATATGGTTGTTCCGATCGAAGCGAAAGATCCTATGGGACGAAAGGTCTTGGCGACTGTAACCGGAGATGAGGGGGTTTTCCCGACAACCGCCGATGCCCTGGCCAGGCTGAGGCCTGCTCAGCCCAACGGGACAGTCACCTTCGGCACACAGACCTATCCCGCCGATGGAAACGCCAGTATCGTGATGACTACTAGAGATAAAGCGCGTGAACTCAGCCGAGATCCGAATGTAGAGATACAGGTTCTGTCCTACGCAGAAGCCAGAGCTAAAAAGGGCTTCATGGCCATGTCGATCGTTCCTGCAGCCAGGAAAGCTCTTTCTTCTGTGGGAATAGACATCAAGGATGTCAAAGCTATAAAAACCCACAACCCCTTTGCTGTGAATGATGTCTATTTCTGTAGGGAGATGGGCATCGGACTCGAGGATATGAATAACTACGGGTGCTCCCTTATCTGGGGCCATCCGCAGGGGCCTACGGGTGCACGTCTCATCATCGAATTGATCGAAGAGCTTGTGATCAAAGGGGGAGGATACGGTCTTTTTGACGGTTGTGCCGCAGGAGACACGGCCGCAGCCATCATCCTTAAAGTGGACGTTAAATAAGCTCGACACAGTTTAAATGTAGGGACCGTTTCCCAAACGGTCCATTTGGGGAACTTATATTGATTTTTCCCCATTGTCCTTTTATCCTCTTTCCATCATGTCGTTACCATCTCCTAGAATTCCTTAAAAAATCCTATGGATAGGCCGAGCTTTTTGTATCCATCCTCCAGTTTGAAATAACTAATATCTCCGAGGATTCCCCAAC
>CAZXJE010000312.1:0-3803 GCA_964640835.1 uncultured Eubacteriales bacterium | reverse complement strand
TGGGCGGCCATGCGCCGGAGAGCGTAATCGAACAGAAAAAGGCGGAAATGGGCCTCAATCGCCCGATGGCCGTTCAATATCTCGATTATCTCTGGCAGATTTGTCGCCTGGATCTGGGCGAGTCTATGGTATTCAAGCAGCGTGTTACCAAGGCTATCGGCGAAAAACTACCGGCAACCATCGAGCTGACTTTCTTTGGCATCCTCATCACCCTGTTTCTCGGCGTTTTCATGGGTGCCTATGCGGCCGATAAACGGCGTATGGTTCAGGATTATGTCATCAGGCTTTACGGTATCGTGGTCTACTGTATCCCGGTTTACTGGATGGGGCTCATGCTCCAGCTCATCTTCGGCATATGGCTCGATGTTCTTCCCATTGCCGGCAGAACGGGCGCCAGGGTTTTTGCCTCGACCTTTGAAAAGACGGGCTTCTACGTTCTCGACACCTTGTTGGTTAGAGACTTCTCGGCCTTCGGTGATGTTCTGATCCATCTCATCCTTCCCGCATTTACCCTCGGACTGGTGCTTTCGGGGATCTTTATACGGCTTACCCGGGCCAATATGTTGGATGTGCTCAAGGCTGATTACATCGTTGCAGCCGAGGCACGAGGTATTCGCCACCGGAAGATCGTGTACCGTCACGCCCTGAAAAACGCCTTTATCCCCATATTAACGATGATGGGCCTCCAGATTGCCCTGCTCATGGCAGGTGCCGTTCTTACTGAGACGACCTTTTCGTGGCCCGGCATGGGGCGGCTCCTTCTGGAGAGGATTTATCTGAGGGATTATCCGACTATTCAGGGGGTGATTATCATGATCGCCCTTATTGTGGCAATGGCTTCGCTTATTGTTGACATAATATACGCGATCGTTGACCCACGGGTTCGATACTAGGAGAGGAGATGCGATACTCACCGGCAAAAGGTATGGCCAGGGCGATTTCCCGGTTCACGGGCATGGGAAAAAAATACGGTGTTGAGTGGTGGATTCTCGTTGCCGGTGCCCTGATCATTCTTGCCATCGTCTATATGGCCTTATTTCCCGCATCCATTGCTCCCTTCAACCCCCATAGTCAGAGTGCGGGGCCACAGCTTGTACCGCCAGGTGGTAAATACCTGATGGGTACTGACAACCTGCAGCGGGATGTCTGGTCTCGGATTGTATACGGTTCCCAGACGATTCTCCTTGTGGCGGTTTTGGCCGCCATTGTCTCCTCGGTTTTGGGCATCACCCTTGGCTTGATCTCGGGTTTCTCGGGTGGCTTTTTTGACAGGATCCTCTCGCTGATTATGGATTCCCTTTACTCCTTCCCCGGCCTCATCTTGGCCATTGCCTTTGCCGCGATGTTAGGGCCCGGAGTTATCAATATTACCCTGGCGGTGGCTGTGATCTATATCCCAACATATTTTCGTCTGGTTCGAGGTCAGACTCTTTCTATCAAGGAGGAGCTTTATGTCGAGGCAGCCAAGGCCATCGGCTCCTCGGGGTCCACCATTTTGTGGAAATATATCTTTCCCAATGTTATCGCCACAACCGCGGTTGTGTTTACCTTAAATGTGGCCGATGCGATCATGATCGAGGCCGCTTTGACGTACCTTGGTCTTGGCCTCCCCCCTTCTATTGTGGACTGGGGCATGGACCTGTCTATGGGAAAGAAGTTCCTGCCTTCCGGGGTGTGGTGGCTCATAACTTTTCCCGGGGCTATGATTTCGCTTTTGGCAGTGGGTTTTACCATGCTAGGCGAGGGACTTGCCGAGATACTGAACCCGAGGCTGTTGGAGCGATAAAGAAATGGAGACAATCCTGAAGATCGAAAACCTCTCGGTTCACTTTCCCATCAATATCGGGACGGTTCGCGCCGTTGAGGGAGTGAGTTTGGAGTTGCACCAAGGGGAGGTGATGGGCCTTGTTGGGGAGTCGGGTTGCGGCAAGTCAACCCTCGGCTTTTCGATTTTGCGGCTCCTCAGGCCACCTGGGCGAATCGTCGGAGGCCGCATCCTGTATCATGGTCGGGACATTGTGGAGATGGGCGAGAGGGAGATCCTCTCCCTTCGCGGCAGGAAGATCGCCATGATTTTTCAGGACCCCCTGACCTCTCTGAATCCGCTGTTTCGTATTGACCAGCAGTTCACGGAGACGCTCTTCACCCATGAAAAGGGGCTGGACAAAAACGAGGCCTTTGGTCGTGCTGAGCGCATGCTTGAAAGCCTTGGAATCTCGCCGGAACGGCTTCTGGAATATCCGCATCAGATGTCCGGTGGCATGCGACAACGGGTCATGATAGGCATGGGACTCATCTTAAACCCGGATCTGTTGATTGCCGATGAACCGACCACATCCCTCGATGTGATCGTTGAGGCCCAGTTTCTGGACCTGTTGAACGATCTGCGCAGGCAGTTTGACCTGACCATCATCCTGATTACCCACAACCTGGGCAACGTTGCCCAGCTGGCCGATCGGATCACGGTCATGTACGGTGGCACCATCGCCGAGATCGGGCCGGCGAATGAGATCTTTGATGAGCCCCTTCACCCTTACACGCAGGGCCTTTTATCCTCCATACCGAACATCAAACTGGACCAGCCGAAATTGGAGACCATGCCGGGAAGCCCCCCCGACCTGGTTGACCCGCCGCCGGGCTGCGTGTTTCACCCACGGTGCCCCCATGCTAAGGAAATCTGCAAACACGAAACCCCGGAGATGACTGAGAGGGACGGCCATCTCGTGTTCTGCTGGCTCTACAGGTGAGAGAACAGATGGAAGAACTCATAACCGTTACCGATTTGAAGAAGTATTTTCCCCTCCAGAAAGGGTTTTTGGATAATCTGCTCGCCAGGGAAAAGGGCTTTGTGAGGGCGGTGGACGGCGTATCGTTTTCCATCAAAAAGGGAGAGGTACTGGGCTTGGTAGGGGAGAGCGGATGCGGCAAGACTACGACCGGACGGCTTATCTTGCGGCTGCTTGAGCCGAGTGCCGGGGAGGTTCTCTACAAGGGAAAGCCCATATTATCCTATTCGAAAAAGGATATGGAAAAGATGCGGGAGAAGATGCAGGTCATCTTTCAGGACCCCTATGCATCGCTGAGCCCCCGGATGGCTATCGGCAAGGCCATTGGACACCCTCTGGTTATCCACAACAACTGTGATAAGGCCGAGTTGAGGCAACGGTGCCTTCAGATCATGGAGAAGGTGGGGCTAACCCCTGCGCCGTTTCTTTACAGGAAGTACCCCCATCAGCTCTCCGGGGGGCAGCGTCAAAGAGTTGTAATTGCCAGGGCCCTGGTGACCAATCCTGAATTCGTGGTGGCTGATGAACCCATTGCCATGGCTGATGTTTCAGTTAGGGCAATGATATTGGAGTTGATGGTGCAACTGAAGGAGGAATTCGACCTGACCTACCTTTTTATCACCCATGACCTTGCCACATCCAAGTACATCTGTGACCGGGTGGCCATCATGTACTTGGGCAAGATCGTTGAAATGGGGCCCTTGGAAGAGGTTTTTAAAAACCCGATTCATCCCTATACAGGTACGCTCTTGGCTGCTGTTCCAGTGCCAGATCCCAAGTACAGAAGAACCTATCCTATTCCAAAGGGAGAAATCCCAAGCCCTATCAATCCTCCACCAGGGTGTCGGTTTCACCCGAGATGCGCCTCTGCAAAATCCATGTGCAGTATTCACGAACCTGAGCTCGTTGAGGTGCGTCCTGGTCATTGGGTAGCCTGCTTTGAGTAGGAGAAAACCTTTGAGCAACAGGGCGGCCGCACAACAGTAGTATTGGGTTTGCTGGCAGTGTCGCCAAAGG